>CANQSE010000159.1 GCA_947626405.1 uncultured Acetatifactor sp.
GGCGGTTTTGTATATGGTTCTCATCCGCTCTGCGGAAAAAAGCGGGCAAAATCTACAATTACCTGATCCATGCCGATCTTGACAGGAAAAGCCGCCGGATTATAGCCGCGCTTGTCTGTGTCAACGCGCTTGCCGTCATTGCCGCCTGTATCGCCGTGCCGTTTGGCCTTGTGCTTGCGGCTGTCTATTCCGTGTGCCTCTATGTGATTGCAGGGAAATACGTATCCGATCTCAACAGGCGCTACAAGCTGCTTATCAAGGCGCTTGACGGTATGGCGGAGGGCGGCTTTAATGTGCCGATGGACGAGGACATGGGACCGTTTGAGCCTTTAAAGCCTAGACTTTACAAGATTCAGAGCGGTTTTAAAAAGGCTGTGGACGAGGAGGTAAAGAGCCAGCGCATGAAGGCGGAGCTGATAACAAACGTGTCTCATGACTTAAAGACGCCTCTTACCGCCATTATTACCTACGTAAACCTCCTTAAGGAGCAGTCGACTGACTCCGAAAAACAGCGCGAGTATCTCGATACGCTTGAGAGGAAATCCTTCAGACTGAAAGCGCTGATTGAGGATCTGTTTGAGGTCAGCAAGGCAAATTCCGGAAACGTTACGCTTAATCTTGTTCCGGTTGACATCCTGAACCTTATAAAGCAGGTTAAGCTCGAAATGCAGGATAAGCTTGACGAAGCCGGACTTGACATACGCGTCAACCTTCCGGACGAAAAAATTTTTCTCTCCCTTGACAGCCAGAAAACCTACAGAATATATGAGAATCTTTTTTCAAACGTCGCAAAGTACGCGATGAAGGGCACAAGGGTTTATGTGAATGCAATCATAAAGGATGACACAGTCGTCATAATAATTAAAAATATTTCCCAGCAGGAAATAAGGGCCGATGCACAGGAGCTTATGGAACGCTTCGTGCGCGGCGACCAGTCCAGGAACACTGAGGGAAGCGGCCTTGGCCTTGCAATTGCAAAGAGCTTTGCCGAGCTTCAGGGCGGGAGCCTTAATATAGAGATTGACGGTGATTTGTTCAAGGCGTCCACAACTTGGAAAAACGGGTTTAAAACGGCGTGACGCGGCTGCCTTTATTTGGTCACTGATCTTATTACAGCAGGAATTGACAGAAAAAAATTTCTGTGTCAAAATAGAGCAAAGGAGATAGAATAATGTGAAAAAGCTATTGCTGAAAATAATGCCTTTATATTCATGGATTCTTTTGATTGTCATACTGTCCGTGAATCATCTGGCATATTTTGATTCGAGACTCATTACCTCAGGGCTTACTCACCACAGCATTGCTCTTTCGCTTGACGAAAAGCTGCCGTTTGTACCTGTATTCATCATATTTTACGTGCTTGCCTACGTACAGTGGACGATAGGGTTTGTGGTGATTGCAAGAGGGGAGAAGGACATAGTCTTCAAGGTTTTTATAGGGGAGCTGATAGCGAAGTTCATCGCTTTTTTGTGCTTTGTGATTTATCCTACGACTATGGAGGGGCTGCGCCCGAGCGTGGAGACACTGCAGGGGCGCGGGTTTTTGTGCAGCCTGACTGCCCTTGTATATTCGCTTGATACTCCGGATAATCTCTTTCCTTCAATTCACTGCCTTGAGAGCTGGGTTTGTCTGCGGGGCGCTCTGATGATAAAAAAGCTTCCCGCATGGTACAAGGTGTCAATGCTTGTTATGACGCTTCTTGTGTTTGCTTCCACAGTCCTGGTGCGTCAGCATGTGCTTCTGGACATAGCGGGAGGAGTGGCGGCCTTTGAGGCGGGTTTGTTCATTTCGCGCCGTATAGTGGAAAAAGCCGGTAAAGTGAGGACTGCTGGGACATGAACAAGTGGAAAATCTGGTGGGGGCTGTTTTTTATTGCCCTTGCCTTTCTTACCGTCTGGGCGGTGATATCAAACAGCAAGTGTTTTTCCTTTGAACTTCTGAAAGACGCGTTAAAATCTTCGTCGGCGGGCTGGATGGCCGCGGCGCTTGTGAGCATGCTTGGATTTATACTGTTTGAAGGACTGGCGCTTGTCTGCATACTGAAAGCCTTTGGCTTTTCTGTAAAGCCCGGCAGGGGATTTCTGTATTCGTCGGCGGACATTTATTTTTCCGCGATCACCCCGTCGGCTACGGGCGGACAGCCGGCCAGTGCCTATTTTATGATGAAGGATAAAATACCGGGGCCTGTGGTGACTATATCGCTTTTGTCAAACCTGATCCTTTATACGTTTGCACTGGCGATTGTGGGAATGGCGGGTTTTATTTTAAAGCCGGGGATTTTTCTGGATTTTCATCTGCCGGGAAGATTGTTTATCGTGTTTGGGTACCTGATCCTGCTTGGACTGACGCTTATATTTTATCTCCTTATTGCAAAACCGCGGTTCCTTGAAAAAATATGCACTTTTTTCCTCAGGCTTGGGAAAAAGCTGCGGATTGTGCGCAACGAGGAGAAGCTGAGCCGCAGGCTTAAGGAATCCATGGAGGAATACGGTAAATGCTCGGATATGATGGCGGAACATAAAATTATGTTCGTAAAGGCGTTTATCCTGAATCTGTTGCAGAGAGTGTCGCAGATATCGGTGACGGCGTTTGTCTATCTGGCGTTTGGAGGGGATCCGGCGCTTGCTCCGGATATCTGGATTCTTCAGAGCTTTGTCGCTATCGGCACCTTCAGCGTACCGATTCCGGGAGGAATGGGAGTCGCCGACTATCTGATGCTTGACGGGTTCAAATCGCTGATGGGTGAGGCGCAGGCCGTGAATCTGGAGCTTACAAGCAGAGGGCTGTCATTTTACGTATGTATGTTCATAAGCGCCGTTACCGTTCTTGCGGGAGCGATATACTGGATGAGGAGAGGGAAGAAAAATGATAGGAATATTTGATTACACTGTCTGGCTGACGTATCTGTCGTTGATATCGGGTACTTTGGGAATTATGATATCCCTGCACCGGTACGGTCATCCTTACATAGGCGTTTTTTTCCTGATGATATGCGGTCTCTGCGACGCCTTTGACGGAAAGGTCGCAAGGACAAAAAAGGACAGGTCCGATTTTCAGAAAAAATTCGGTGTCCAGATTGACTCGCTCTCCGATCTGGTGGCGTTCGGCGTACTTCCTCCCTGTATCGGCAACGCGATGATGAGAATTTCGTCGATCATATCAGACGTTCCCACCATACACAGGGGAGAGCATTTTAAATTCCCGGGCGAGATTTTTCTGTACGCAATTATGATTTTTTACACTCTCGCAGCAATGATAAGACTTGCATATTACAATGTTACTGAGGAGGAGAGACAGAATAAGGAGAGCGGCGCGAGAAAGTTTTTTACTGGTCTGCCCGTGACCTCGTCCGCGCTGATTTTTCCCACCGTCCTTTTGTTTCAGTATCTGATTCCGAAGGATATAACAATTGTGTATTTTATCGTCATGCTCTTTACGGCGGTCTTCTTTGTCTCAAAAATACCGGTGAAAAAGCCGGGACTTCGCGGAATCCTGATCATGGTCGCAGTGGGCTTTGCGGAGTTTATAATTCTTGGGCTCAGACTGGCGGGAATATGACAAAAAAGGAGGCTGGCTCATGGAGGCTCCTGTGAAGCCGGAAAAAGACGGCAGGGCGCTTGAATTTTTATATTCTCATGCGACGGGAAGAATTGTTCTGCGTATTTTGTGCTCACGCTCACTTTCACGCGCCGCAGGAAAATTTCTTGATTCACGTTTTTCAAGGGTGCTGATCGGACCCTTTGCGAGACACTTCGGTATCTCTCTGGAGGAATGTAAAAAGCGGGATTTTTACTGTTTTAACGATTTTTTCTGCAGGGAGTTAAAAGACGGCGCACGCCCCGTGGACATGGCGGGGGATTCGCTTATCGCCCCCTGCGACGGGCTTATGAGCGCGTACAGGATCAGACGCGATACGGTGTTTCCGGTAAAGCAGAGCAGGTATACGGTAAAATCGCTTCTTGCGCAGGATGCGCTCCACAGGGAATTTCAGGACGGAATATGTCTGGTGTTCAGGCTCTGCGTCAATCATTATCACAGATATTGCTATATCGACGACGGCGTAAAGGGAGAGAATCATTTTGTGAGCGGCAGGCTCCACACCGTCCGCCCCGTTGCCCTTAAAAAAGTCCCCGTGTTTGTGGAAAACAGCAGGGAATATACGGTGATAGATACCGATCATTTTGGAAAGGTCGTTCAGATGGAGGTAGGGGCAATGCTTGTGGGAAAGATCCTTAATTATCACGGCGCCGGCAGAGTGCGCAGGGGGCGTGAGAAGGGAAGGTTCATGTACGGAGGATCTACCGTCATTATTCTTCTGAAAAAGGACGCCGCAAGGCTGCCGCAGTCGGTATTCAGCCAGACGGCCGCCGGGATGGAAATTCCCGTTAAGATGGGTGAGAGGATCGGCACGGCAGTACAGGACTGAGGTAACAGTTCAGCCACTTCGTTGTATTCAGCCCGGTATTACCGATGTTCTCCTGACAGACCGTGCGTGCACGTCGGCACCTGGCGAGGTACTTTCGAGCCTGGTGTCCGTTACGTGCTAAGCCGAGCGAAAGCGCGTCTGTCGGGAGAAGCATCGGTAGTACCGGGCGTGACTTGCAGGTGAAAGGCTGAACTGTTACGGGCTGAGCGGTCTTTCGCGTGTTGAGGTATAGCCAAAGGTAAAGGTTTGTGGTATACTTATGCCGTGGGAACACGGAAATCAAAGAGGAAAGCCCGTTGGCTTCGGACAATGGGCTGTTCACTGTTTCAGGAAAGGACGGAAGCATAGAATATGGGAATGACGATGACGCAGAAAATCCTGGCCGCTGCCGCAGGGCTGGATAAGGTGGAGGCCGGACAGCTTATAGAAGCTGATCTCGACCTTGTGCTCGGAAATGACATCACAAGTCCGGTCGCGATAAAGGAGATGGATAAATTCACGAAAAAATGCGTGTTTGACAAGGATAAGATCGCACTTGTGCCGGATCATTTCGTGCCGAACAAAGACATCAAATCCGCGGAGCACTGCAAATGCGTGAGGGAATTTGCGAAGAAAAACGATATAACAAACTATTTTGAAGTCGGTGAGATGGGAATCGAGCACGCCCTGCTTCCGGAGAAGGGCGTGCTCGATTCCCATCTCACCGACTTCAAAA
>CANQSE010000160.1 GCA_947626405.1 uncultured Acetatifactor sp.
GACCGTGCGTGCACGTCGGCACCTGGCGAGGTACTATCGAGCCTGGTGTCCGTTACGTGCTAAGCCGAGCGGAAGCGCGTCTGCCGGAAGAACATCGGCAGTACCGGGCGTGACTTGCCATGAATGGGCCGAACTGTTACCAAGCCCCTCTGCCGTATACAGCCCGGTAATGTCGAAGTTCTTCCGGCAGACCGTGCGTGCACGTCGGCACCTGGCGAGGTACTATCGAGCCTGGTGTCCGTTACGTGCTAAGCCGAGCGGAAGCGTGTCTGCCGGAAGGACATCGGCAGTGCCGGGCGTGACTTGCCCGTGAAAGGCTTAACCGCTACAAGTGGAGCCCGAAACGGATGTTCATGCTTGAAAAAATGACAAAAAAACTGTAAAATATGTGACAGTCCGGCCGTATGGCCGAAACAATGTTAAAAGACGGTCCCGGTACGGGACGCGACAAAGAGGAGATTATGGCGATACCTGTCAAACTGGATGTTTTTGAAGGCCCGCTGGACCTTCTGCTTCATTTGATTGATAAGAATAAAGTGGATATATACGATATCCCTATTGTGGAGATCACCGCTCAGTACCTTGACTACATAAAAAAACTTGAAACCGACGATATGAACGTAAAGAGCGAGTTTTTGGTGATGGCGGCGACTCTCATAGACATAAAATGCAGGATGCTCCTTCCTAAGGACGTGAATGAGGAGGGGGAGGAGGAAGACCCGAGGGCGGAGCTCGTCCAGAAGCTGTTAGAGTACAAGATGTACAAATTCATGTCAATGGAGCTTAAGGATCGTCAGCTTGACGCTGCAAGGAACCTTTACAGAGAGCAGAATCTCCCTGAGGAGGTGGCGGCATACAGGCCCCCTGTAAACTATGAGGAACTTATCGGCGACATTACGCTTAACAAGCTCCACGATATATTCAAGTCCGTGATAAAAAAGCAGGCGGACAAGATTGACCCTGTAAGGAGCCAGTACGGCAATATCGAAAAAGACGAGATCGACATGGACGCAAAGACACTTTACGTGGAGGCGTACGCAAGGGAGCACAGGCAGTTCAGCTTCCGGAAGCTGTTGGAAAAGCAGTCGAGCAGGATGGAGATTATCGTTACGTTCCTGATTATTCTGGAGCTGATGAAGGTGGGGAAAATCCTCATAAGCCAGGATAATCTTTTTGACGATATTATAATAACCTCAAATGTGGCATGAGCAGCATGCCGCGCGTTTATATGTACAAAAAGGAGACAAATATGGACAGGACAAGGGCGGAGGCCGTCATAGAGGCTGTACTGTTCACCATGGGCGAATCGGTGGAAATATCAAAGCTTGCCGACGTGATAGACGAGGACGTAAAGACAACAAACGATATTCTTGACGGGATGGAAAAGCGGTATCTTAAAGAGGATCGAGGAATTGCGCTCACCAGACTTGACAAGTCGGTTCAGCTTTGCACAAAATCGGAAATGTATGAATATCTTATAAAGATTGCCAAAATGCCGGGGAAGATGACATTAACCGATACGGTTCTGGAAACTCTGGCCATTATCGCATACAAGCAGCCGGTCACCAGGGCTGAGGTGGAGCGTGTCAGGGGCGTAAGCTGCGACCACGCCATAAACAAGCTGCTCGATTACGATCTGATCACGGAGCTTGGAAGGCTTGACGCCCCGGGGAGACCTCTGCTTTTTGGGACAACGGAACAGTTCCTTAGAAGCTTCGGGGTTGTGAGCCTTGACGAACTGCCAAAGCTGAGTCCCGTCCAGATGGAGGAATTTAAGCAGCAGGCGGAGGCGGAGGTCCAGCTTCAGCTTGACGTGTGAGCTTTTACAGGGCACAGTGCCAAAAGACGGCGCTTAAAAAACATAAAGGAAACGATCCGCCTCATATACTGTTATTAAATCCAGGAACCGAGGTTTCGGCATGAGGATGAAAAAACGGATAGGAGGCATTTTTTTTGCCGTTTTTCTGGCGGGATATGCGATTGCAGCATTGGCGGATCCGCCCGGCGGGCGTATGCTTTACGCCGAAGCGGCAGGTGGAGGCATGCTCCGCACGGAAGCGGCAGGAGGCATGCTCTGCTCAGAAGCGGCAGGAGGCATGTTTCGCTCAGAAGCGGCAGGTGGAGGCATGCTCTGCTCAGAATCGGCAGATGGAGCCATGCTCCGCACGGAAGCGGGCACGGATCCGGCGCAGGAGCTTCCGGAGCTGTCGCTGTATGCGTCCGCCGCGGTGCTTATGGACGCGGGATCGGGGCGGGTGCTCTACGGAAAGAACGCGTATACTCCGATGGCAATGGCGAGCACTACAAAGATTATGACCTGTATTCTGGTGCTTGAGCATGCATCGCCGGACGAGACGCTGACAGTGTCTTCTTACGCGGCAGGCATGCCGCAGGTAAAGCTGTACATAAAAAAGGGAGAGGAATATACGGTCAGGGATCTTCTGTATTCCATGATGCTCGAATCGCACAACGATTCCGCCGTCGCGCTTGCCGAGCATGTAGGTCATAAGCTTTTGGGGGACGGACTTAAGGACAGACCCGTGAGCGAATATACGGCCGGTGAGAGCAGGGAGGCTGTGGCGGCGTTTGCCCGGCTTATGAATGAAAAAGCCGCGCTGCTTGGATGTGAAAACACATGGTTTATCACTCCCAACGGTCTTGACGCAGAGGAAAATGTCGTGCTTGCGGACGGGAGCGCGGTCTCAAGGCAGCACTGTACCACTGCGGCGGAGCTTGCAAGGATAATGGCATACTGTATCGGAGAATCCGAAAAAAGCGGCGATTTTCTGGAGATTACACGTACTCCCTCGTACAGCTTTTACGCTAACGGGCGAAGCTTTTCATGCGTGAACCACAATGCGTTCCTGAATATGATGGACGGTGCGCTGAGCGGGAAAACGGGATTTACAAACAAGGCCGGATACTGCTATGTGGGAGCGCTTGAAAACGATGGGAGGACCTTTGTGGTGGCGCTCCTTGCCTGCGGGTGGCCCAGCCATAAGACCTACAAGTGGAGCGACACGCGAAAGCTTATGGAATACGGAATTGAAAATTATTTTTATCGAAGCTTCAGGGATGAAGACGTGGCATTTGACGCGTCGAAGCTAAAGCCTGTTCCTGTGTCGGATGGACAGACCGCGTCTTTGGGGGATACTGCATATGCCGTGTTGAGGCTTGCGGAGCCTTACGGCAAACAGCAGGGCGGCGAGGGGATTCTTATGCGCAGGGACGAAAGGATCGAGGTCGTCTGCGATGTGGCCGACAGCCTGACAGCCCCTGTCGAAAAAGGCGCCAGGGTGGGTACTGTGGAGTACAGGGTGGACGGAAAGGTTTACCGCATGGAGGAGATTGTAACAGCCGGGAGCGTGGAACGTATAGATTTATGGTGGTGCGCCCGTAAGATCCTGGAAAGATACCTGATTTCGGGGGAAAACCGAAAAACAGGACATCAGCCTGTGGCTGTGTCCTGTTTTTCCGGTTCAGAAGGTGTATTCCCTGGACTTATAGCTGTAGGTCTGGAGCCTGCTTGACGCGTTGTACGTCACTACGTAGCACTCGGCCGGACAGGCGTTTTCGACCGCGCTGTCCAGAAAATGACGGAACTCCGAAGCGCCGGAATCCGGACGCCTTTGCCCCGATTTTCCGTTTTCGCGCTTTAGCTTTGATGTCTTTGCAACCATCTGGACCGGATACACCATGAAACTGCTCTGAAATCCGTTTTCTGCGTTAATCCCTCCCTGGATATATATTTCAATAGTGTCCGTAATGGTTCTCTTAATTAAAATATCGGCAGAATACTGAAAAAAATTAGCAAAAAATGAAATTCGTTCTTTGCGAATGGCTTTTTTCATGGTATACTGTTAACGATATAAATCATGGAGGTGCCGGCGTAAGTGTCAGAACCTCTGTGTTTATCTGTCTTTATTTCATAATAAACGGAGGACTGAAAGCATGAGTACTACTTCAAAAGCGAGTCAAAGGATCAATGCTTTACTCGACGAAAACAGTTTCGTTGAGATCGGCGCTCTTGTGACGGCAAGAGCCACCGACTTCAATATGAAACCTAATGAAACTCCTTCTGACGGCTGTGTGACGGGGTACGGGGTTGTGAACGGCAAGCCAGTGTACGTGTACAGTCAGGATGCTTCTGTGCTTAACGGCACTGTGGGAGAGATGCACGCCAAAAAGATCGTGAATCTCTATGACCTTGCCATGAAGACAGGCGCACCGGTCATCGGCCTCATTGATTCGGCCGGACTGAGGCTGCAGGAGGCGACAGACGCTCTCAATGCGTTTGGGACAATCTATCTCAAACAGGCCATGGCGTCGGGAGTGATTCCCCAGATAACCGCCATCCTGGGAAGCTGCGGCGGCGGTCTGGCTCTGTTTCCCACGCTGACCGACTTTACTTTTATGGAGGAGAAAAATGCAAAGCTGTTTGTGAACGCCCCCAACGCGCTGGACGGAAACGTTGTCACAAAATGCGATTCCGCGTCAGCAGCGTTCCAGGCAGAGGAGAGCGGCATCGTAGATGTCGTTTCAGACGAGGCTGCCGTACTTGAAAAGATCAGGGAGCTGATCACATTCCTGCCTGTCAATAACGGCGAGGGAAGCGACATTGTGGAATGCAGCGACGATTTGAACCGCGCTGTTTCCGACATGGCGGGATTTGCGGGTGATACATCGGCCGCGCTTTCGCTTCTGGCGGATTCAAATGATTTCTTTGAGGTGAAAGCGGACTATGCAAAGGACATGGTGACAGGTTTTATGAAGCTGGACGGAGTCACCGTGGGAGCCGTGGCTAACCGCAGCGAGATCCTTGACGGGGAGGGCAAGGCCGTTGAGAAGTTCGACGCGGTCCTCTCGGCGGAGGGCTGTGAGAAGGCCGCTGATTTTGTAAACTTCTGCGACGCATTCGAGATTCCGGTGCTGACGCTTACAAACGTAAAGGGCTATAAGGCCACAGTGGATTCCGAAAAGAGGATCGCAAAGGCGGCGGCTAAGCTTACGTTTGCACTGGCTCACGCAAGCGTGCCGAAGGTGAACGTCATCACCAGAAACGCTATGGGAACCGCGGGCATTGTAATGAATTCAAAGGCCATAGGCGCGGATCTGACTCTTGCATGGCCTGAC
>CANQSE010000161.1 GCA_947626405.1 uncultured Acetatifactor sp.
CCTGAAGACGCTCAAGCTTAAGATACGCCAGAGAATCCGTGCCTATCATGCGACTGATCTGGTCCACGTCGCGGTTATACGCTATAAGCTGCTCTCTTGCCGGAACATCGGTGCCGAAATAGCACGGCCACAGAAACGGCGGAGAACTCACTCTCATATGAACTTCCCTTGCGCCTGCCTCCCGCAGCATCCTGACGATGCGGTCCGAGGTCGTACCCCTGACGATGGAGTCGTCGATCATTATGATTCTTTTTCCCTCCACGGCTTCGCGGATGGGGTTAAGCTTCACCGATACGCTGCTCTCACGGCTCTTTTGACCAGGCTTTATAAACGTCCTTCCCACGTAGGTGTTTTTGACAAACGCCGTCCCGTACGGTATTCCGGACTCCATGGAATAGCCCAGCGCAGCGCAGTTGCCCGACTCCGGCACTCCCACCACAAGATCCGCGTCCACCGGAGAATCCTTTGCAAGATATTTTCCCGCGGTCAGCCTGAAATGGTACACGCTCATGTCGTCCAGTATGCTGTCCGGCCGCGCGAAATATATGTACTCAAACACGCACCTCGCCTGTCTGTTTTCGCAGATTGCGTGGCTCGTAAAGGACTCAAGTCCCTTTTCCGGTGAAATTGTGACTATCTCCCCCGGCATAACGTCCCTCACAAAATCCGCGCCTATCGTGTCAAGCGCACAGCTTTCGCTTGCAAGGAACCATGTATTGTCGCGTTTTCCGATACAAAGCGGGCGGAAGCCGAAGGGATCCCGTACCCCTATAAGCTTTCTCGGCGACATTATCACGAGTGAATATGCGCCTTTAAGCTTTTCCATGGCCCTGCCCACGGCCTCCTCGACCGTTTTGGAATTGAGACGCTCTCTGGCGATGTGATACGCGATGACCTCCGAATCGATGGTGGTCTGAAAGATTGCCCCCGTATACTCAAGCTCTCTCCTGAGCAGAGGGGCGTTGATAAGATTTCCGTTATGGGCAAGCCCGAGCGTTCCCTTTACGTAATTTAAGACAAGCGGCTGGGCGTTTTCTCTGGTGGAGCTTCCGGCGGTTGAATACCGCACGTGTCCGACTCCGATATCCCCTTTCAGCTTGTCCAGATGCTCAGGCGTGAACGCTTCGTTCACAAGTCCCATATCCTTTGACGAAATTACCTTTCCCTTTGGTCCTCTGGTGTCGCTGACGGCAATTCCACAGCTCTCCTGTCCTCTGTGCTGCAGCGCGAGCAGACCATAATAAATCGACGCGGAGACATCGCCGCCGCCAAAATCATACGCACCGAATACTCCACATTCTTCCCTCAGCTTGTCAGACTCCTGTGTCTGAATATATACCTGTCCGCCCAATCTCATTTACCCTACACCGTCCGCGGCTGTCCTGCAAGGGCGCAGAATCCCCGCGGATCCGGCGCCTTTGCCTTAAATCTGAATTTTTTATGTACGCACGCTCCGCAGCCTACAGCCCCAGGCGCTTAAACACCTCGTTATAGGCTTCTTCCACGTTTCCGAGATCCCTGCGGAAGCGATCCTTGTCAAGCTTTTCATTTGTATTTACATCCCACAGCCTGCAGGTGTCGGGTGACGTCTCGTCCGCGAGGATGATCTGGCCGTGATAACGCCCAAATTCAATCTTGAAATCAATGAGCTTTATTCCGGCCTGAAGAAAATACGCCTTAAGCACATCATTCACCTTGAAGGCATATTTCTTTATGGTCTCGATTTCCTCCCAGGTGGCAAGCTCAAGCGCCCTTGCAAAATAATCGTTTATCAGCGGATCGCCCAGCGCATCGTTTTTATAAGAAAACTCCACCGTAGGCTCCGCAAACGGGGTTCCCTCCGGCACGCCCAGTCTCTTTGAGAAGCTTCCTGCGGCAACGTTTCTGACAATTACCTCCAGGGGCACGATCTCCACCCGCTTAACCGCGGTCTCCCTGTCGCTCAGTTCCTGTATGAAATGAGTGGGAACTCCCTCTTTTTCCAGAAGCTGGAATACGCGGTTCGTCATTTTGTTGTTTATAACGCCCTTCCCGACGATTGTTCCCCGCTTCTCTCCGTTAAACGCTGTGGCGTCGTCCTTGTAATCCACAATCAGTACGTCCGGATCGTCCGTCAGAAAGACTTTTTTTGCTTTTCCCTCATAGAGCTGTTCCAGTTTTTTCATACATGCCTCCTTTTGTGCTTTCGCAAAGCTCCGTGTCTGTCACGGTCAGACCTGCGATCAATATTATATCCCAGAACACGTTATAAGTCAATTCATGTCCTACGCATCCTCATAGGCGTCAGCCATCGACAGAATTTCCACCGCATAACCCGGGTAACGCTTCACTATCTTCATGAGCTCGTCCCTTGAGGCGTCTTCAATCCGTTTGTTGTAATCCATCTGCTTTCTCAGCGTCTGGCGGCGCAGAATAAGCTCGTGTCTGATCTCCACCATCTCCCTCGGGTCCGTCAGCGCCTCCGGGCGATCGACCCACCTGTCCGGATCGGTGATGCGATAATTTGCCATTCTGTTCTTAAGCTGCATGCGGTAAGAATCCATCTTTGCCTCGGTCTCGGCAAATTCCCTGCGTTCTTCCTTCTCACGGCTGTATCTGTTCCACAGCTTCTCAAGCTCTGCGGCGCTTGTCGTATTGTATTTGATACATAGATATTCAAACAGGTTCTTGTTGTTCACATACCGTATCTTCACTTTGTTGTGAATCAGTATCAGCTTGTTAAGCGTTTTCTCAACCCTTTTTTTCTCCTGCTCGGCGTCCTCGTATTTTGACCACAGAAAAAGGATTGCAATTACGGCGGCTCCCACGGAGATTATATATCCCGCCTGGGTGCTCATATGGAAGCCAAACTGAAGCACAAGGAGTATCACCACGCACGCCGCCAGTGCAGTCAGAAAAATCACCGCCATTCCCCGCAGGTTGTTAAGCATTGACTCAAGCTCTCCCCTCCTGAAGATGTAGGCGCTGTGCTCCCTGTCAAGCCGTTTCATGTCCTGACGGACAAGCTCCCCGTACCTTTCGCACTCCCTGAGCTTTTCTATCCCCTCGGCCACTTCCGATTCCTGCTTGCGCATACGGTAGTAATCTGAATCCTTCATCCGGTTCTTTCGGTCCCGATATTTATCCCGCTCCCTGCCAAGGGCCACAAGTCTGTTTGCAATGGCATTAAGTGCTTCCCTCTCCTCGTCGGGCAGCGCTTCAACCTCCTCTATATCAGTAAGATACGAGGTCACAAGGGCATACTCCCTGTTCAGACGGCTTAGCTCTCCGGAGGCTTCCTTTGCCTGTTCCAGACAGTTCGTCACATGGCTGCGGCGCTGTTCGTCGTCGGTCATGTCGATGTCGGCTTCCGCGTCCGTCAGGCTTTCAAGCACACTCTCATAAGTTTCTCTGTCTTCATCCCTTCCAAACAGTTTTTTCCAAAATCCCATCTGCCAAACTCCCATCAACCGCTCACACTGTTCCTGTAGCTGTCCTTTAACGTCCTTATAAGCCTGTCGCCCTCCTCATAATAGCTCTGCCTGTCAGGGCCGCCGCGTTTTTCCCTGCGGTTGTTTAAAAGCAGATACTGAGGCTGCTGCTCCCACTGCGTCAGATAACCTTCAAGCTCCCTTTCAAGCTCCAGCGCGTCTTCATAATTGTCCGCGCACTCCGCCGCAAACGCAACGTATTCGTCGTCGCTCAAAGACATTCTTTTCGCCGCAAGATAATCGCGGTAACACGACTTATCCCCGCCCGTCTCAAATGCCTCAAGGAAACACTCCGCCGCCCTTTCATACAGCATGAGTCCCGTGAGAGCCACTCCCTTGTTGTGCAGGATAGAAGCCAGGCAGCTAACCGCCGGAAGCGGCTCGCCCTCCTTCTCAAGCTCCTTCCATTTACCTGCAAGGCTGTCATATTCGCGTATTGCGGACAGATACTTCTTTTTTCCAACCAGGTAATCCACCTGGCTCTTTCTCTTTTCTATACGGCTTAAACCCGCCCCCTGCTTAAGCGCCCTGTCAACCTCCTGCGCTTCCTGTTCGCTGTAAAGCCCTGTATAGCTAAGTATCATTCCCACAAAGGAGCTTAATGAACCCTGCCTGTGCATCAGGGGATGAAGCGCCCTGGCAAGCTCCTTCAGCCCGCACTCCTGCTCAAGCCAATGCAGCAGTCCGTCGCTCATAAAAGACATGTCCAGAAGAAAGGCGTTTTCCTTTATGCAGTAACACAGCTCCTCGGCGCTGTAAACGTTCATATCAAGACCCGGAATACAATATGGAGTTTTTGCATAATCTCCCACACATACACTGACGCGCATATCCGCTCCTGTCCGCCCCTCAGGCGGTTCTTACAATTTCTTTTTTTCAGTACAGATCAAGCTTTTCCTGCCACACCCGTCCGGACGACTCTCTTAATTCTCCGAAGCCCATATCCCTCACCTCGATTGCGAGCTGCCTTTCCGTCTCCATGTAAAACCGCGCTTTAATTCTTGCGATGCTGCCGGGAAAATCCTCCAGTATGATTCTCGCTTCCTTTGTGTTTTTCCCCATGAGAGGCGTCACCCTGAGAAGCAGCTCGTTTCCGTCGCGCAGATAAAATTCCGCCGTATGATCCGCCTCGTACCAGTTCACTCCCGCGTCGAGCAGGGCATAATAGGATTCTTCTCCCTGTCTCAAAACCTGCATCCCGATGTTTGCCTTAAGCTTATCCTTTCCGAGGAACACGTAATCCTTTCCGTCTCCTCCGGATACGAGACGCTGCTGCATCCCATAGCACGCCCCCTTGCTGAACAGGTTGTTTCCCTGGAAAACTCTGCGCCCTCTGCACAGAAATTTAAGTGATTCCTTCATCCACTCCTGTTCAAATCCGTCCCCTATCAGATATACGCTTTCCACCAGCGGATCCATTGCTCCCTCCGCCACCCTAAGCAGCGCGCTGTCAAGCTCTCCCTTGCGCTTCTCCCTCTCCGCTTCGTCCTGGGGCAGCGGCTCGCATTTGTAAAACGGATGAGCCGTCTCGTCGATAAAAACTACCACGGGAGTCGTCCTGCGGTTACATTCCAAACGGTACACGCGAAGACACGTG
>CANQSE010000162.1 GCA_947626405.1 uncultured Acetatifactor sp.
ACCTTCCCGTATGGGTGGACGGTAACGCGTATTTTAACGGGGCAAGGGCATATAAAAACGAAAAATCAAACTATATTGATGAGACGTCGGATGCGTATGTGAGACTCGAGGAGAACGACGGTAAATATACTCTGGAAACCAACGTGTACGATCTCATGGGAGATTTTAAGTCGGGCATGATAAACAGCGATATACTCGGCTGCGCCTTTGAACCGGAGGAAAGATTTGAAAATCCCGACGGAACTGCTATTATTTTTGACAGGGATTATCTTGGAGAGCATCGCGGACCGGCGGTAATCCCGGGACCTTTTGCATCGCCGGAGGCGGCTGCAGGGCGGATCTGGTAAAGATAAAACTGCGGGAAATATTCAGGTAAAGGCATGATGCGCGGCAGGACGACATAAAACGTCGTTTTGCCGTGCATTTTTTAGTTAAAACTTTAAGAGTAATTTGAGTTAAAATTGTTTAAGAGATATAAAGGGCCGGCCAATACAAAGAGATGAGAAAGGGATGATACGATGGATAATGGTGCAGACAGCTACCGTTGTTTCCTGGATGGCGACGACATTGGAATGACGGAGATCATCAGAGACTACAAGGATGGTCTGATTTTGTTTTTAAACCGATATGTCCACAACATTTGGACCGCGGAGGAGCTGGCGGAGGATACCTTTTTCTGCATTGTCATAAAGAAGCCGCGATTCAGTGGAAAATACAGCTTTAAGACATGGCTGTATACCATTGGGCGCAACCTTGCTGTCAACCATATTAAACGCATGGGCAGAGTGAATAGTACGGATCCCGAGGATCTGGAGCAGATGGCTCATGATGAAAAAACATTGGAGCAGTCTTATATCAGCGGGGAGGAAAGGCTGCTTGTCCACAGTGCGCTCTCAAGGCTCAGACCGGAGTACGGAAGGATCCTGTATCTCAAATTTTTTGAGGATCTGGACAACGGGCAGATTGCAAGGATTATGAAGAAAAACAGACGCCAGATTGAAAACATGCTTTATCAGTCCAAGAGAGCATTGAAAACGGAGCTTGATAAGGAGGGTTATCAGTATGAAGGATTATAAAGAAATGTCTGAGGATATTTTCAGACGCAGAGATGAATACATGGCAAAAAGGCAAAGAAGGACAAAGAAAATCGCCGCAGCAGTATCGGGGGTATGTCTGATTGCTCTGTTGACGACAGGTATTTGTCAGGGCGTGATTTTGCAGGGAAGGCCGGACGACGGACAGACACCTGGCATGACGCAGACAGCGGGAAAGCAGGACGAGATTCAGGAGCTGCAGAAGAAAAAGGCATATTCTGACGAGAAAGGGGATATTGATCAAGGCAGCAGTGGAGAGGATAACGAGACGGGAAATGATGCGAAAGACAATGGGGGAAATGGTGTGGGAAATGGGACGGAAGATACTACGGGAAGTGATGCGAAAGACAATGGGGAAAATGATGCGGGAAATGTGACGGAAGATACTACGGGAAGTGATGCGAAAGACAATTGGGGAAATGATGCGGGAAACGGGACGGAAGATACTGCGGGAAATGATGCGAAAGACAAGGTGGGAAATAACGCGGGAAATGTGACGGACGACGAGACGGGAAATGATACGGAAGACAAGAGGGATAATGTGAGTGATAAAGACACGCTTGACGAGACGGACATGGCAGCGAAAAATAAAGAGACGAATGCGGACGAGGAGACTGACTCAGGATCCTCCGAGGGTACCTCTATCGACGCGCCGGTGCAGGAACAAGCCGGGGCGACCGGTGCGCTTAAGCCTTATGAGGAGTTCTGGGGAGGAAGCTATATGGATGAGAACGGCTGTTGGGTTGTGCTGCTCACAGAAGACACGCCAGAAAACCGGCAGAAGGTTTTTGAATATAATCCGTCTTTGAAAGAAAGCAGCACGATATTTCGGAAAGCGGATTATACCAAAGCTTATCTTACGGAATTAATGGCTGTGATCAGCAAAGCGATGGGAAATAACGAGCTGCCCAATGTCTCCTCGGCGGCGCTCAGTGAGGATAAAAATCGGGTTGTGGTGTATATGACGTCGGAGGATGAGGCAAGCGTGTTGAAAGTAAACTCCTTTGATACCCTGGGGGGTGCCATTGAGATTGTGTACAGTGGTTCCGATGTCATGGAGAAGGCGGATTTGATTGAAAAGCCTATGATGTATTAAGGAGAGCGCGGCGGTCTTTTTTTGGGGAGAAAACATATATTAGTACAAAACAGCTTTGAAAGCGAAGCGGTTATGAAGACAATATATGTAAAGGACATCGCAAAAAGGCTGACCGGAGGAAAAGCGGATCCCAGGCAGATTATTCCGGCTGTCCTCTTTCTGGCGGCTATGTTTCTGCTGGGAAGGGCGGCAGCCCAGACGCTTGGGGAGATCAGCGAGGCTACAAGTCAGGCTGTGACTGAGATTTCGTCGGAATCGGAAAACTGGGGACTGGGGTTTGGAAAAGAGGGTCAAAAGCCTGTCGGCAACGCCACGGCGGCTGAACTGAAACAGTACAATGCGTATTTTATGGCGGAAGGAGAGGAAAAGGTTTTGTACCTCACCTTTGACTGCGGTTATGAAAACGGCAACACGGAAGCAATACTGGATGCCCTCAAAGCTCACAGCGCTCCGGCGACGTTCTTTGTGGTGGGACATTTTCTGGAATCTGCGCCCGATATTGTAAAGAGGATGGCGGAGGAAGGCCATACTGTGGGGAACCATACATATCATCACCCTGATATGTCCCGTATTTCAAGCAGGGATGATTTTCAGAAGGAGATGGACAGCGTAGTCGAAAAATACCATGAGATCACGGGAAAAGATCTTGCTATGTACTACAGGCCGCCCCAGGGAAAATACAGCAAGGCCAATCTGCAGATGGCGAAAGATATGGGTTACAGCACCTTTTTCTGGAGCCTTGCATATGTGGACTGGAATCAGGATGATCAGCCTTCCCACGAGGAGGCTATTGAAAAGCTTACAAAGCGGGTACATCCGGGAGCTATTGTGCTGCTGCACAGTACCTCGAAAACCAACGGGGAAATTATGGATGAACTGCTTACAAAGTGGGAGGAGATGGGGTACACATTCCGGCCGCTGTCGGACTTTGTGGAAAATATGTAATGCGCGTGCGCGCAAAATGAAGCATATTTTTGCGGGATGAAGCTTTCTGTCGGCGGAAAAGAGGTGAACAGCTAATGAAGAATAGATTGTTTCCGGTATATGTATAATAAAAATATGTTGACAAGCAGGTCGATAAGTTATAGACTTAACCCATGGAGGTCTGTAACTTACCGACCTGTTTGCGTTTAAGGGATTGTAAACGCGGGGCGGCTGGGAATATAGCAGGGATCTGGCGACTGGGAATATAGCAGGGATCTGGAGGCAGTGATCTGGCGGCAGTGATCCGAGCGGGGAATTGATTGTACAGGCGGCGGAGAAGTCGGGAAAAGAGGAAGAAAAATGTATCAAATGACGGATGCGGAACAGAAAATGGCGGAACTGATATGGGAGAGAGAGCCCCTGGGCTCCGGAGAGCTTGTGAAGCTTTGCGGAGAAATGTTTGGATGGAAAAAATCAACGACATACACCTTTTTAAAAAAGCTGTGCGCGCAGGGGATTTTCAGGAATGAACAGGCGGTTGTGACATCTCGGATCAGCAGGGAGAGCTATCTGCAAAAACAGGGAGAGCAGTTTGTGGAAAAGGCTTTTGGCGGATCTCTGCCGCGGATGATAGCTGCTTTTATGGACAGGAAGCGGCTGAGTGCAAAGCAGGTGGAGGAAATAGAAAAGATGATCGAAGACTATAAGGAGGGACGTTTATGAGCGCGGCATTTCAGACGGTACTTCGTATGAGCCTTATGGGCAGCTACGTGTTTTTGATTTTGTGCTTGCTGCGGCTTGTTATGCGAAAACTTCCGAGCAAATTTTCTTATTGTCTTTGGACACTTGTTTTTCTCCGGCTGGCGCTGCCGGTGTTTTGGCAGGGAAATTTCAGCCTGATACCTGAGAGGCTGCAGAATGTCGTCACTGTTGAAAACAATGCGGCTGCGCCGACTCTTATTCATGATGACGGAGACGATAATCATGCTCCGGAGGCTTTGATTCCAAAGACAAATCAGGAAGAAAACAGAAATATTGTCACTTCATCAGGCGCCGCAGATTACGAGGTTAAAAATCCGGCGGAAACAGATTTATCGCCAGAGAAGATCACGGCTCAGACGCGGATTGATGGCGGTATTGAGGCTCCTGAAAAAATTGACGTGGTCGAAATTTTGGCCTGGATCTGGCTGGTTGGCGCGGGGGTACTGCTTGTTTACTATGCCGCAGGGTATATTGGGCTTAAGCGCAGACTGTGCAGCGCACATCAGGTCCAGAGTGTCATTATACGTCACCCGGATATTTCAGCCATGCTCTGGATGCCGGTATTCTGGATCCCGGCGGCTGTATTATGGTGTGTCGGAGGATGGCTGTTTTCGGCGGTCTACGTTGTTGCTGCATGCGCCATGACGATTGCAGGGAGCGCATCGCCCGGGCGGAAGATAAAAATTTATGAGACGGGAGGAAATCATCTTTCCTTTGTGATGGGACTTATTAAACCCTCAGTATATCTGACAGGAAATTTGCCGGACAAGTCTGTGTATTATATTGTAAAACACGAGGGAATTCATATTCGGAGAATGGATTACCTGATAAAGCCTCTCGCGCTTGTCGTGGTATGTATACACTGGTTTAATCCGCTTGTGTGGTGCGCTTTTTACCTGATGAGCCGCGATATGGAGATCTCCTGCGACGAACTGGCCATACAGTCTCTCGGAGATGACAAAAAGGAGGATTACTCCAGGACGCTTCTGCAGGCGGCAATGTTGTCGGGGAGAAAACAGGGAAGAACCTTTACTGCGGGAACACTGTTGTCGTTCGGTGAGGACAGTGTCAAATCCAGGGTAAGACATGTTTTGAAAAAATAGCAACCGCAATCCCACCGGCTTTAGACGGTGGGTTAAGGTTGCCAAAGTAAAAAGAATGTGATATA
>CANQSE010000163.1 GCA_947626405.1 uncultured Acetatifactor sp.
GGCGGTTGTGGGACTGAGACTCCTTGAAAGTGTTGCGCAGACCGCCGGAGTCGTTCCGACGCAGATGCTTGGGATCCAGTTGACGAGGCTTTATAATTACAGCGTCTACGCCGCGTACGGGGTCTATGTAAGCGTGTCGGCATGTCTTATATGGTACAGTCTGGTAAGACGCGCGAAATCCCTAAGCTTCTGGCGGGACAGCCTTTTGTGCCGCGTGAGCAGGGGAATAAAAAGTACCGCCAATTTCGTACTGCGCCATACCAATTCCGCTGTAAGTACGTTTCTTCCATATAATTTGTTCCTGCTTGTCAATCTGATATGTTTGGTCGCAGCCCTGCGCCTGCGGGAGAACAGGCCCGTCGTCGCGCTTCTTATAATCATTGTAGTAGTGACGGACGGAGTTGTGGGCGTCCTGTTGTTTAAGAAAAATGCGGAGCAGAAAGAGATAGTCGAAGGCATAAACAGAATCAGAAACGGTGAAGTTGATTTTAAGCTAGACACCGAGATACTTCACGGGGCAAACAGGGAGCTTGCCGATGCCGTCAACAACATAGGCGAGGGAATCATGGCCGCCGTGCAGACAAGCATGAAGGACGAGCAGATGAAAACCGACCTTATCACCAACGTATCGCACGACATTAAGACTCCTCTGACGTCCATAATAAATTATGTTGATCTTTTGAAGCGCCTTAAGATAGATGACGAACCGGCAAAAGGGTATATCGATATCCTCGACGGCAAAGCAAAACGACTGAAGCAGCTAACTGACGACCTGGTGGAGGCATCCAAGATTTCCTCGGGCAATATCGAGCTTAACATGGAGAGGTTGAATCTTACCGAGCTTATAAACCAGAGCCTTGGCGAATTTTCAGAAAAGCTGGAGGAGAAAAACCTGCAGGCCGTGTTTTCCGACGGCGGCTCGCCGGCGTATATTTATGCGGACAGCCGCAGGATGTGGCGTGTGGTGGAAAATTTCTTCAACAATATCTGCAAGTATGCCATGGACGGGACAAGAGTTTATATTGATATCGTGCAGAAAGACACAACGGTGGAGGTTTCCTTTAAGAATATATCAAGACAGCAGATGAACATCAAACCGGAAGAACTCACGGAAAGGTTTATCAGAGGGGACTCCTCGCGCAGCACGGAGGGAAGCGGACTCGGGTTGTCAATAGCCAAAAGCCTTATCCAGGTACAGGGAGGGACGTTTGAACTGGTCCTCGACGGGGATCTGTTTAAGGTTATGATGTCGTTTCCGGAGTACAAAGGATGAGAGAGCGGGAGTTTATTCCAGATCCAGCTCGACCTCCTGACGCAGGTTGTATTTCTGGAGAACGCCGTGTATTTTTTCCGTGGTGGCAAGTATGTTAGACATGGAAGCGTCATGGTTCATAAAGTTTATAAGCGACGCCAGAAACTTGCTCATGTCAGCTTCGATAAAATACGGTCTGGAATAGAGCTCGGGCGGAAGATAAGTGAGGTCGGTGGTGATGACCCTGTCGAAATATCCCTGCTCATACGCCTTATCAAACATCGACAGACCCTCGGTGAACAGGCCGAACGTACTGCAGATAAAGACGCGCCGTGCGTTCATGGATTTTAACTGCTTTGCCGTGTCGATCATGCTTCCGCCTGAGGAAATCATATCGTCGATTATTATTATATCCTTGCCGTCCACGTTATCGCCCAAAAACTCGTGCGCCACGATGGGGTTTTTGCCGTTTACAATTACGGAATAATCCCTGCGCTTGTAAAACATTCCTGTGTCTACGCCAAGGACGGTCGCAAAGTAGATGGCGCGGTCGAGCGCTCCCTCGTCGGGACTGATGACGAGAAGATGATCCTTATCGACGATAAGATCCTGCTCTGAATTTAAGAGCGCCTTGATAAACTGATAGGGCGGAGTAAAATTGTCAAAGCCGCTTAACGGAATGGAATTTTGTACCCTGGGGTCATGGGCATCGAAGGTTATGAAATTTGAGATGCCCATATTCTTAAGCTCCTTAAGAGCAAATGCGCAGTCAAGGGATTCCCTGCCGTTTCGGTTATCCTGTCTGCCCTCGTAAATATATGGCATTATAACGTTTATACGATGAGCCTTCCCATTGCAGGCCGCAATTACGCGTTTTAAGTCCTGGTAATGATCGTCGGGCGACATATGGTTCTCGTACCCGTTCATACGGTAAGTGATGCTGTGGTTGCAGACATCAACAAGTATAAAGAGATCCTTTCCACGGATTGACTCATGGAATGTTGCCTTGGCCTCTCCGGTGCCGAAGCGCGGCACTGTGACATCGGCAAGATAATTATTTTCAATATATCCGTGAAATGCAGGATCCTTTTTTACCTTGTCATTGGGTATGTTTTTACGAAATTCAACCAGATAATCGTTGATTCTGCGTGCCATCCGCTCTGCGGAACGAAGCGCCACAAGCTTTAAGGGCGCAACTGGCATGGAGTTTTCCAGTTCGGTTAAGTTTGGCATTTTGCTCCTCCGTGGTATAAAAGACATTTACTTTATAACATTTCGATAGTGACATGTCAAGAATTTTCTCTTATAATAGTAGGTATACGGGGATTTGTGCCGGAGCGTCACAAATTCACCTGATGGCAGACGCGAATAACTGTATTTATACAGTAAACTATATTTATACAGTAAACTGTATTTATACAGTTTTTTCTCCATCGCCATGTCGCGTAAAAACGCTCAAAGGCGAATTAATTCGCCTTGAAGTGAGGGATAAAATGCAGAAGTTCCATGTGGTAAAAAATGTACTTGAGGGCAGCATTGCGGAAGAACTTGAGGTTGAGCCCGGAGACAGGCTCTTAGCTATAAACGGAAATGAGATAGAAGACATTTTTGATTACCGTTTTCTTATTCAGGACGACTATATCGAGCTGTTGATCGAAAAGAAAAACGGCGAGCAGTGGCTTTTGGAGGTTGATAAGGACGCCGACGAGGATATTGGAATGGAATTTGAGAGCGGCCTTATGGATGAGTACAGGCGCTGTCAAAACAAATGTATTTTCTGTTTTATAGACCAGATGCCGCCCGGCATGAGAGAAACACTGTATTTTAAGGACGACGACTCAAGGCTTTCCTTTCTGCAGGGAAATTATGTGACATTGACAAACATGTCGGATCATGATGTGGAAAGAATATGCCGTTATCATCTCTCGCCTATAAACATTTCCTTTCATACAATGGATCCCGGGCTTCGCTGCAGGATGCTCAACAACCGCTTCGCCGGCGAGGCATTGAAGAAGGTGGACGCGTTCAATGAGGCCGGTATTCGCATGAACGGACAGATTGTGCTGTGCAAGGGAATAAACGACGGGGACGAGCTTCGCCGCAGCATAGAAAAGCTTATGAATTATATCCCGAATCTGGAGAGTGTTTCCGTCGTCCCTGTCGGGCTCACAAAATATCGTGAAGGGCTTTATCCGTTAAAGCCCTTTGAGAAAAGCGACGCCTGCGAGGTAATAGATCTGATCGAAGAATATCAGCGCAGGTGTTACAGTGAATACGGAATCCACTTTATACACGCCGGCGACGAATGGTATATACTGGCGGGCAGGGAGGTGCCGGAGGCAGAACGGTATGACGGGTATCTCCAGCTTGAAAACGGCGTGGGAATGTTACGGCTTATGACGGACGAGTTTCGCCGATCGATGGAAGATTATAAGAAGAGAGGGATTCTTCCCGACAGCGGCGTGCGCGGGGAAATATCCGCTGCGACAGGAATGCTGGCATATCCTTATATAAGGCGTATGGCGGACGAGCTTGAGAAGGAATGTCCTGGGATTAAGATACGTGTCTATCCGATAAAAAATGATTTTTTCGGGGAGACAATAACCGTATCGGGTCTTCTGACGGGGCGTGATATAAAGGCGCAGCTTGCGGGGAAACCGCTTGGAGAGAGACTTCTTCTGCCGGAAAACGTTCTTCGCAGCGGGGAAAATGTTTTTTTGGACGATATGACCGTCGATGAGTTGGAAAAGTCTTTACAAGTGCCGGTGAATATTGTAAAATCAAGCGGATGTGATTTTATCAGGACCGTACTTAAAAAATAGAAACGGTATGACGAAACGGAGGAGAGAATGTCTGGAAGAACAACCAGGCCGGTCGTAGCAGTGGTTGGACGTCCCAATGTAGGGAAATCCACCCTGTTTAACGCTCTGGCCGGACAAAATATTTCCATTGTAAAGGACACGCCGGGCATCACAAGGGATCGCATCTATGCGGATGTCGAGTGGCTGGGAAGGACCTTTACGCTGATAGACACAGGGGGCATAGAGCCTGAAAGCAGGGATGTAATACTCTCGCAGATGAGGGAACAGGCTGAGATAGCCATGGAAACGGCGGACGTTATCATGTTTATGACCGACGTGCGCCAGGGCTTGACGGACGCGGACGCAAAGGTTGCCGACATGCTCAGACGTTCACGCAAGCCTGTGGTGCTCGTCGTGAACAAGGTGGACAATTTTGACAAATTAATGCCGGATGTATACGAATTTTACAACCTTGGCATTGGCGACCCGCATCCGATATGCGCGGTAAACAGGCTCGGCCTTGGAGACATGCTCGAGGAAGTCGTTTCTCATTTTCCGGATCCCTCAGATGAGGACGAAAATGACGAGCGTCCGAGAATCGCCATTGTCGGCAAGCCCAACGTGGGAAAGTCTTCAATTATAAACAGGATTCTCGGAGAAAACAGGCTGATCGTGTCCGATATCGCAGGAACGACCAGAGACGCGGTTGACACCGAGGTGACATATAACGGACGGGAGTATGTCTTTATCGACACGGCGGGACTGCGCCGTAAAAGCAAGGTAAAAGAGGAACTGGAGCGCTATATGATACTGCGGACCGTCAGCGCCGTTGAGAGGGCGGACATCGTAGTGCTTGTCATAGACGCCGTGGAGGGCGTGACGGAACAGGATGCGAAGATTGCTGGAATAGCCCACGAGAGAGGAAAGGCCGTAATCATAGCTGTCAACAAATGGGATGCTGTGGAGAAAGACGACAAGACCATCTACCGTG
>CANQSE010000164.1 GCA_947626405.1 uncultured Acetatifactor sp.
GACACCGGAGGATCTATACGGCAGCCCGCGTCATACTGCGGAGTGGTTGGAATGAAGCCCACCTACGGAACCGTGTCAAGGTATGGTCTGGTTGCGTACGGCTCCTCGCTTGATCAGATTGGCCCCCTGTGCAAAACCGTGGAGGACTGTGCGGCCGTTCTGGAGGCAATTACCTCCCACGACGAAAAGGATTCGACTTCGATGAAGCGGACGGACACTGATTTTATGTCCGCGCTCGTTAATGACGTTAAGGGGATGAGGATTGGCATCCCGGGAGATTATTTTAAAAAGGGACTGGATCCGGAGGTAAAGGACGCGGTCCTTAAGGCTGCGGAGCTTTTGAGACAAAACGGAGCGCTTGTGGAAGAATTTGACTTAAGCCTTGTTGAGTATGCAATACCGGCGTATTATACGATCGCCTCCGCGGAGGCAAGCTCCAATCTGGAACGGTTCGACGGCATCAAGTACGGTTACCGCGCTCAGGCCGAGGGACTGCACCAGATGTACAAAAAGACCCGCTCCGAGGGTTTTGGCCCTGAGGTAAAGAGACGGATCATGCTGGGAAGCTTCGTGCTCAGCTCAGGGTATTACGACGCGTATTATCTCAAGGCGCTTCGTGTGAAAGCCATGATAAAAAAAGCGTTTGACAGGGCATTTGAAAAATATGACTGTATACTTGGACCGGCTGCGCCCACAACGGCTCCAAGGCTTGGCGACTCCCTGACCGATCCGATGAAGATGTATCTGGGAGACATCTACACTGTCTCGGTGAATCTGGCAGGGCTTCCCGGTATCTGCGTCCCGTGCGGAACCGACGGCAGGGGACTGCCGATAGGTATGCAGCTTATAGGAAGCTGCTTTCAGGAAAAAAAGCTGCTCCAGGCGGCTTATACCTACGAACAGCTAAAAAGGGAGGTGGGATAAATGGCAAAGGAATACGAGACTGTGATAGGACTGGAGGTACACGTTGAGCTTGCGACTAAGACCAAGATCTTCTGTGGATGCTCCACGCAGTTCGGGGGAAGTCCAAATTCGCACACCTGTCCGGTGTGTACCGGTATGCCGGGTTCTCTCCCAGTGCTTAACAGGAAAGTGCTGGAGCATGCAGTGGCCGTGGGACTTGCGGCCAACTGTCAGATTACAAGGCACTGCAAATTTGACAGGAAGAATTATTTTTATCCCGACAATCCGCAGAATTATCAGATCTCCCAGCTTTATCTTCCGATCTGCCGTGACGGGTGGGTGGAAATAGATACTCCGGAGGGAGTAAAAAAGATAGGAATCCATGAGATCCATATGGAGGAGGATGCGGGAAAGCTGCTTCACGACGACTGGGAGGACACCACTCTGGTTGACTATAACCGTTCCGGCGTGCCGCTTATAGAGATCGTCTCCGAGCCCGACATGAGAAACGCCGAGGAGGTTATCGCATATCTTGAAAAGCTGAGGATGATTATTCAGTACCTCGGAGCCAGCGACTGCAAGCTGCAGGAGGGTTCGATGAGGGCTGACGTGAATCTGTCCGTGCGCGAAAAGGGACAGACAGAGCTCGGGACAAGAACGGAGATGAAAAACCTTAATTCATTCCGCGCCATCTCACGCGCTGTCGAGTGCGAAAAAAACCGCCAGATAGACATTCTCGAGTCGGGCAAAACCGTGACGCAGGAGACAAGGAGATGGGATGATGCAAAAGAGGCTTCATACGCCATGCGCTCAAAGGAGGACGCGCAGGATTACCGGTATTTCCCGGATCCGGATCTCGTGCCCGTAAACATAAGCGACGAATTTCTTGAACGCATAAGGGCAGCACAGCCGGAGTTCAGGCCGGAAAAGATGAAGCGCTACAGGGAGGAATTTGACATACCGGATTATGATATAGAAATAATCACGGGTTCAAAGCATATGGCGGATCTCTTTGAAGCCACGGTTGCCCTGGGCAGCCAGCCCAAAAAGGTCTCAAACTGGCTTATGGGTGAGACGCTTCGCCTTTTAAAGGAGCGGGAGCTTGATCCGGAGGATATAGTGTTTTCACCTGAGAATCTTGCGTCGCTGATCCGCCTGACTGAGGAAAAGTCCATCAATTCCACAGTGGCGAAGGAAGTGTTTGAAGTCATGTTTGAGCGTGATACGGATCCCGAAAAGTATGTTGAGGAAAAGGGACTGAAAACGGTAAACGACGAGGATGCGCTGCGCAGGACGGTTGAGGAGGTCATAGCCGCAAATCCGCAGTCAGTTCAGGATTACAGAAACGGAAAAGAAAAGGCCATAGGTTTTCTTGTCGGACAGACAATGAAGGCCATGAAAGGCAAGGCCGATCCGTCAAGTGTCAACAGGCTTCTTAAGGAGCTGCTGTGATCATAATTCCTGCATCACGTAGTCGATGAATTTAACAGCCGTGTCGGTGTTGGACGAGTTGGCAATAACGGACATGATGATCTCCTCGTCCCCGAACCGGAGATTGCTTTTAAGCTTTTTACAGTCGTTTAGATAAATCCCTATGGGGACGGGGTTTTCCATGTCCTCCGGATGCCTTGGATCCGAAAAAACTGCGTTGTAATCCTCCCCGCGTTCGTTGGCTGCGATAACAGCGTCCACGACTGTCTGATCCACATAGAAAAAATACGGGGAGTACCGTGAGATCTGCTCGGGGCTTAGAAGCAGACGCATATCGGTAAAAATTTTCTGATCAACGTAATACTCCATAATATCATGCGTGGCGGCCAAAACGTCAAGCTGCCCCGCGCCGATATATATGGCCATCTTCTGCATGGAGGTGGCCGTAATATCGTCCCTGCCGCCTATATCGATAAACATGCTGGTGTCAAAAATGGTTTCGTAATCCTTTGTGTCAAACCCGGCATATTCGGTAAAGTTTTTCAGATAATCCTCGGTGCTGTCGTTGACGGCCGTGTTCAGAAGGCTGACGTAAAGCACGCAGCTTTTGCGCGTGGCGATAGTATGAATAAGAGACACCGCGGCGATCAGAATGACGATGACCGCAAGCGTGTGCCATTTATAATAATAAAAGAAATACGAAATCTTTTCTTTCAGGCTTTTCTGTTTAAGGGAGGCTCTTTCCTCTTTAAATTCGTCCATTACGGGCATGACGCCACCGCCTTTCCGCCGTTTTCTTCCGATATCCTACATCATAAGATTTTTTCGGGACAATGTCAATGAATAGGAGAGGATCAGATTCTAAAAAAAGGATAAAAAGAAGTGTTTTTGTAAAGTTGCCTTGCAACTTGACCAAAGATGGTATATCATTGAATAAGTAGATTTTTTTCGGCGCAAACAGCCGGGAACGGAGGAAATGATGAGCGAAAATTATGTGGAATGTCTGATAAAGGCTAAAACATCGCTGCCTGCCCTGCTTTTGAAGTATCTTCTGATAGCCGTTGCGGCGGTTTTCGCCGTCGGAATGTTTATTCGGATTCCCTTCTGCTTTTTTGGAGTTTTGCTCGCCGGAGCGGGCGCTTACTTTGTGAATCTTTATTCCGATATCGAGTACGAGTACCTCTACATTGACAAGGAGATCTCTGTGGACAAGATTATGGCAAAATCAAAAAGAAAGCGTCTTGCCACCTACACGCTCGACAGAATGGAAATCTTTGCGCCGATAGAAAGCCACCAGCTTGACAGCTATAAAAACCGCAGCGTAAAGATAAAGGACTACAGCATAGGCCGTAAGCTTCAGCCCGATCTGCGCTATGCAATGTATTACGAAGGCGGAGAAAAGATTCTGTTCAGCCCGTCTGAAGCTATGGTAAAGTGCATGAAAAACGCGGCTCCGCGGAAGGTATTTTCAGATTAAAAAACCCCGTGACCCCGTAAGTTGTTTTACGGGGTTATAGGGTTATTTTATACAAATATATACTAGGAGGATTGAAAATGGGACAGATAATCGGTGAGGGCATTACCTTTGACGACGTGCTGCTGGTGCCGGCGTATTCTCAGGTGGTGCCAAACCAGGTAGACCTGACTACCTGGCTGACAAAGTCAATCAGGCTGAACATCCCTGTGATGAGCGCGGGGATGGACACTGTCACTGAGCACCGGATGGCCATTGCGATGGCGAGACAGGGCGGTATTGGCATTATCCACAAAAACATGTCAATCGAAGAACAGGCGGAAGAAGTGGACAAGGTTAAACGTTCTGAGAACGGCGTCATTACCGATCCGTTTTCACTGACTCCCGAGCACACGCTGGCCGATGCCGACGCCCTGATGGGAAAGTTCAGGATATCAGGCGTACCGATCACCGAAGGCAAAAAGCTTGTGGGAATAATCACAAACCGCGATCTTAAGTTTGAGACGGACTTCACCAAGAAGATCAAGGAGTCCATGACCAGCGAAAACCTTATTACCGCTCACGAGGGAATCACGCTTGAGGAGGCAAAAAAGATTCTTGCTCAGGCCAGGAAAGAGAAGCTTCCCATTGTGGACGACAATTTTAACCTCAAGGGCCTTATCACCATAAAGGATATAGAAAAGACCATAAAATATCCCCTCGCCGCGAAGGATTCACAGGGAAGGCTCCTCTGCGGGGCGGGCGTGGGTATCACGGCTAACGTGCTGGATCGCGTCGGGGCTTTAGTGGAAGCCAAGGTGGATGTGGTGGTGCTTGACAGCGCACACGGGCACTCTCAGAATGTCTTGAACTGTCTGCGCATGATAAAGGAAAAATATCCCGATCTGCAGGTGATTGCCGGAAACGTGGCGACAGCCGCCGCCACAAAGGCTCTGATCGAAAACGGCGCTGATGCAGTGAAGGTTGGAATCGGACCCGGCTCAATCTGCACCACGCGTGTTGTGGCGGGCATAGGAGTGCCTCAGATCACGGCTATCATGGATTGCTACAGTGTGGCTAAGGAGTACGGCATACCGATTATTGCCGACGGAGGCATAAAGTATTCCGGCGACATAACAAAGGCTCTGGCAGCCGGCGGAAGCGTCTGCATGATGGGCAGCATGTTTGCCGGATGCGAGGAGAGCCCCGGTGAA
>CANQSE010000165.1 GCA_947626405.1 uncultured Acetatifactor sp.
GTATGTGGCGGAGCTTCTTCTGGGTGTGGAGACCGATACCCAGGATATGACGGGAAAAGTGCTGACACGCCGTGACGTCTGCGTCACGCGGGAGCAGTTAGAAATGACGTGCAGGGAATTTACGGGCGTTTACAGCCAGATCCCGCCTATGTACTCGGCGCTTAAGGTGAACGGGAGAAAACTCTGCGACCTTGCCAGAGAGGGAAAGGAAGTGGAGCGCAGACCCCGTCAGGTGACGATAATGGAGCTTGAGCTGCTCAATGTAGAGCTGCCGGTTGTAAAGCTCAGGGTAAAGTGCTCAAAGGGAACCTACATACGGACTCTCTGTGCGGACATAGGGGAGAGGCTTGGGTGCGGGGGGACAATGAAAAGCCTGCGGCGCACTATGGCGTCGGGTTTTACTCTTGATGACGCCGTTACGCTTGAAGCTCTCCAGGAAGCGAAGGAAACGGGGAGGATTGAAGCGTTTGTGAGGCCGGTTGACAGCGTGTTTGAGGACCTTCCCGGACTTTGTGTAAAGGAAGAAGGGCTTGCCCTTCTGGAAAACGGGAACCTTATTAATCCGGCTTTAGTACGTAATCCCGCTTTAGTAAGTGACGAAAAGATTTGCGTCCGGCAGGGCTGGGTCAGGTTTTACAGGCCGGACGGAAGTTTTGCCGGCATCTATGTCTATGACGGCGTGCGGGAGATGTACCGTCCGGTAAAAATGTTTCTGTAGGGAAAAGAGTGGTTGCATTGGAGATTATAGCAGGTACGTGGGATTTTTATCTTGAGAGAGAGACGGCCGCCGCCATCGGTAAATTTGACGGGCTTCACGTCGGACACAGACGGCTGATTGAGGAGATCATGTCTAAAAAAAATGACGGTCTCGAGACATGCGTTTTTACGTTTGATCCTCCGCCGTCAGTATTTTTCGGCACCTCGGACGGAGGGGAGCTCACGACGCGTGAGGAAAAGAGAATACTGTTTGAGAGGATGGGCGTGGATATCCTGATTGAATTTCCACTGACAGACAGCACCGCGGCCATGGAGCCGGAGGTCTTTGTGGAGGAAGTCCTTGCAAAACGGATGAACGTTCGTTTTCTCGCCGCGGGCGAAGACGTTTCCTTTGGAAAAGGCGGCAGGGGAGATGCGCTCCTGCTTGGTAAAATGGCGCCTGATAACGGGTTCGAGCTTTCGATTGTTGAAAAGGTATGCGTGGGGGGAAGCGCTGTCAGCTCGACCAGGATAAGGAGACAGGTGGAAGCCGGAAATATGGAGGAGGCGGCACGTATGCTTGGAATGTCGTACATGCTGTACGGCCAGGTCGGGCAGGGGAAAAAGCTCGGGAGAGAAATCGGCTTTCCTACCGTAAACGTGATACCTGAACAAAACAAGCTGCTTCCGCCAAGAGGGGTCTATTTTTCACGCGTCCGCTGCGGGGAAAAGACCTACAGGGCGATAAGCAATGTCGGATATAAGCCTACCGTGACAAATGAAAGGGTCATGGGAGTGGAGTCTTATCTGTATGATTTCAACCGTGAGGCCTACGGGGAATGGATTGAGGTTTACCTTCTTTCGTTTAGCAGACCGGAACGACAGTTTGAAAATCTGGAGGCGCTCAGAGCGCAGCTTGTTGAGGATATTGCGGCCGGAGCCGTGTACGAGGAGGAAAGTTTATAACAGTACAGCGCGTCTGTCGGGAGGACCTCGGCAGCACCGGGCGTGACTTGCAAGGAAAAGGCTGAACTGCTGCGAAAATTTTTTAAATATTCTGCAGAGCCATTGACATATATCTCCTTTTTATGTATAATCTGACTTAAGATGTAACAAAATTGTAATAAGTTTGTAACTACATTTACGTGTCGGCGCGATTTGCCGGTTGATTCAGACTATCATAGAGGATATTACAGAGATGAAATATTTTAGTAACATGAGAAGGGCTGTAATTTTGTCGGTGGGCGTTGCGGTATGTCTTATTGCAGAGCCGATGCAGGTCAATGCGACGTCGGGCGGCGAGATCCTGCAGTCAGGCGGTGTGGGGGCGGTTCTTGCTCCCAGTCTTACCACTGAGGAATATATCCAGGCGGCGGAGGATGCCGTGGGCGCTTCGTGGGGTTACACAAACATAGGAATTGCTGATGTGGAGAGCGGAAACCTGAATGTAAGGGAGCAGCCGTCCACGTCGGGCAAGCTGGTGGGAAAGATGCCAAAGGATTCGGCCTGCGAGGTTCTCGAGGTGACGGACGACGGATGGGCGCACATACAGTCGGGTGATGTGGACGGATACGTCAGCATGGACTATCTTCTGACGGGACCCGATGCAAAGATGAAAGCCAAGGAGATTGTGCGCACGGTTGCCGTTTCAAACGGTGACGGACTGAACGTGCGCGAGGGAGCAAGCCTTGAAAGTACGGTTCTCACTCAGGTACCAAAGGGTGAGGAAATGGATTATGTGGAAACGCTTGGAGATTGGGTAAAGGTAAACATCGACGACGAGGAGGCGTATATCTCCGCCGAATATGTGACGGTGGTAGACAAGCTCGACACTGCGGTGACGATGACGGAGCTTATGTACGGACAGGGAGTCTCGGACGTGAGAGTGGAGCTTGTTGAATATGCCAAGCAGTTCCTCGGAAACAAATATGTCTACGGCGGCAGCAGCCTGACAAAGGGAACTGACTGTTCAGGCTTTACGATGTCGGTATATAAGAAGTTCGGCGTTAAGCTGACTCACCACGCGGCTACACAGGCCAAAGAGGGAACAAAGATAAGCAAGGGGGATCTGCTCCCGGGAGATCTTGTCTTTTACGCGGACGGCACCGGCTCAATCAACCATGTTGCTCTTTATATCGGAGGCGGCAGGGTGATTCATGCCAGCAATCCCAAGAGCGGCATCAAGATCAGCAAGTACAATTACCGCACTCCCGTTAAGTATGTGAGAGTGCTGAGAGACTGATATTGTTTAACGCGGCCAGGGACAGGGAGGTATCGGGCGGAGGTATCTGGCAGGAAAAGACTTTAAAATAACAGTTTACAACTTACGGAGAATATGCTATCATACTTAAGTATGATTCAGCCGACACCCGGATCAGGGATGCTCCGACCCGATCTTAGTGTCAGGCGGTTACGTAAAATAAGGAGGATTAGAAAATGATTTCCAAGGAAAAGAAAACGGCGATAATGAATGAATATGCCAGGACGCCCGGCGATACCGGTTCGCCTGAGGTACAGGTTGCGGTCCTGACAGCGAGGATCCAGGAGCTCACCGAGCATCTCAAAGAGAACCCCAAGGATCACCATTCCAGACGGGGTATGTTAAAGATGGTAGGTCAGAGACGGGGACTTTTGGAGTATCTTAAGAAAAAGGACATCGAGAGATATCGTTCCCTGATCGAGAGACTGGGCCTGAGAAAGTAATTTGCAGAGAAAGCGGAGACAGCCGATATGGCGGGCCTCCGCTTGTTGTGTATCTGAAACATTCGGTTTGTGAAGCGTTCTTTTGCGCCGGTGATGTGATATACACGTTTTCAGGTAACTCGGAACAGAAGAAAACCCCGAGACCGCTGAAAAGCATATGTGCGGAGCATGTGTTTTTCAGTAGTTTCGGCATCTTCTGTTCCTGTGCAATATATAAGCCGTTCAGACGGCGGAATGGAGGATAACATGTACCAGACTTATGAAATGGAACTGGCCGGACGCACCCTGAGAGTTGACATTAACAGGGTGGGAAAACAGGCCAACGGATGCGCATTTATGCGCTATGGGGACACAGTGGTGATGTCTACGGCGACTGCGTCGGACAAGCCCAGGGAGGGAATCGATTTTTTCCCGCTGAGCGTGGAATTTGAGGAGAAGCTCTACGCCGTGGGTAAAATTCCCGGAGGATTCAATAAGAGAGAGGGAAAGGCAAGTGAAAATTCGGTTCTCACCAGCAGGGTCATCGACAGACCCATGCGCCCTCTGTTCCCTAAGGATTACAGAAATGACGTAACTCTGAACAACCTTGTTATGAGCGTTGACCCTGAGTGCCGTCCGGAGCTGGTTGCGATGCTTGGTTCAGCGATTGCAACGTGCATCTCGGACATTCCGTTCGACGGGCCCTGCGCCATGACACAGATAGGGATGATCGACGGGGAGTTCGTCGTCAATCCCTCTCAGGAGCAGTGGAAGAAGGGCGATCTGAATCTTACGGTTGCCTCGACACGCGAAAAGGTGATTATGATCGAAGCCGGCGCCAACGAGGTGCCTGAGGCCAGGATGATCGAAGCCATCTACAAGGCTCATGAGATCAATCAGACTATTATCGCTTTCATCGATAAGATTGTGGCGGAGGCAGGCAAGAAAAAGCATGAGTATACAAGCTTTGCCGTTCCGCAGGAGATGTTTGACGAGATGAAAAAGATCGTTACTCCCGAGGAGATGGAGGTTGCGGTCTTCACCGATGAAAAGCAGGTGAGAGAGGAAAACATCCGTGTTATTACCGAGAAGCTCGAGGAAGCATTCGCTGAAAAGGAAGACTGGCTGGCGATGCTTGGAGAGGCTGTGTACCAGTATGAGAAAAAGACGGTGCGCAAGATGATCCTGAAGGATCACAAGCGCCCCGACGGACGCGAGATTACGCAGATCCGTCCCCTTGCAGCCGAGGTTGACATTATTCCCAGGGTACACGGCTCCGCAATGTTTACGCGCGGACAGACCCAGATATGTAATGTCTGCACGCTTGCGCCGCTTTCTGAGCAGCAGAAGATCGACGGCCTTGACGAGAACGAGGTAAGCAAGAGATATATGCACCATTACAACTTCCCCTCTTATTCCGTGGGTGAGACAAAGCCCTCAAGGGGACCCGGAAGACGTGAGATCGGCCACGGCGCACTGGCTGAAAGGGCTCTGGTTCCTGTTCTTCCAAGCGAGGAGGAGTTCCCGTATGCAATCAGAACTGTGTCGGAGACTTTTGAGTCCAACGGCTCTACGTCCATGGCGTCAACCTGCGCGTCCTGTATGTCTCTTATGGCGG
>CANQSE010000166.1 GCA_947626405.1 uncultured Acetatifactor sp.
ACATAATCGCGCTCCGTCCCCATACTTCGCTTAAATGTTCTCGCCACGGAGTCGGGATAAAGATTCATGCGCTCTCCTGCAGTCTCTCCCACATAGACATTTCCCTCAGTATCCACGCTGACCACAGAGGGTGTCAGGTTCTTCCCCAATCTGTTAGGGATGATCACGGGCCCGTCCTCACCGTAATATGCCACAAGGCTGTTTGTGGTTCCCAAATCGATTCCTACCGTCATTTGACTCCTCTTTCCTACAGTTTATCGTTAAAAATCACATGCCGTATCGCAAGCAGGCGGCGGTCCCCCGGCTGTTCTTCCAATATCCCGTCAAGCCGCCCCTGTGCATCCTGCTTACGTCCGCGCCGTATAAGCATAAGTATTCCAATGCTCTCCATTTTTCCGCAGAAACGCCGCGAGCAGTTCATGCAGATTCCGCACTTTTCTGCTTCTTCGTGCATTTTTTCGGGAATTTCGTCCTCTTTAACAGATAACTCCGCAAGCATACGCAAAAAACGCTCCCGTCTCGGCGTCTGGAAATACTCGTCTCCCGAGGAAAAGCTTCTCCGGTTTATTGATGTCTTAAGAAGCTTTCCCCATCTTATGCTCCGTTTTTTGTCCCCGCAGACCGCCGCGGCAAACACAGCGTCCCCGATCAGGACGTCCGACTCCCTGTCGCAGAATTTAAGCCCTCTTATGCTAATCTCAAAAGCCTTAAGCGCCTCCTGAGGGCTTCCGCAGAGAAGCTCCGTCCATCCGGCGGCGTTGTAAAGCATCCTTCCGCTTACGTCCTTAGGACCTCCTGTCAAAAAGGACGCTACACCGTACCCTGTCCGCGTCTGTTTCTTCCATTCTCCCAGGATCCTGCGGGCATCCTCCCCCTGACCTGTCAGAGCGCAGATCATGACCTGTTTCCTGTATAGATCCCATTTTTTCTCCTGTCCGGCGCATGCTCCGACACAGAAGGAGAGCGCATCCTTCGCATTTCCAAGATTTATCAGGATCTCTGTCTTAAGCTTTATGTACTCCCCGTCCTTTTCGCCGCCGCATTCCTCGTACTGCCCGCAGGCTTCAAGCGCGGCTGCATAATCCCCCAGCAGAGAATAAATAACAGCCGTTTGTCTTATCGCCGGAACATTCGCTTTGTTACGCATATATAAAACGGCTCTCCTGGTGCATGCAAGCGCCCTGTCATAATTGCCAAGCGAAATATACACCCTTCCGAGCCCGTGCCACGCGCGCGGAACATACGGCGACATTGATACGGCCTTCTCATAGTCTTCCTTCGCCTGCTCATAACGGCGTGCCGCATAGTAAAACTCCGCCCTGGCCACCAGCACAAATGCTTTGGGTAAACGGTACAAAAGATCATTTATGACGGTTAATCCGCTTTCATAACAAAAAATATGTCCCTTAAACAGGAGCGGCTCCAGATAATTTTTTTGAAAAACCGTACTGATTTTCCAGCTTACCTCGGATTCGCTAAGCCTTGCATGTCTGACCTTTTCATTGCTCATCAGGTACCGGTACGCATCGAGGATAACGCTCTTTACTTCGTTCTTTTCAGCCCTCTCCATCAGCGCCTTAAAGTCGTCGGACCTTTCAAGCACAAAATATACCTCGGCCATATATTCATATGCCCTTGTATATCCAGGGAAAAAGCTTAAACATATGTTTCCGTTGCCGATAATATCTCCCGCGCTTCTCATTCGGTAAGAAGCCTCAAGCAGCGACGTGAAGCCGACATATACCATATATTCGTCCGCCAGCTTTTCCGCCGTACTGCGGCAGCGCTCATATTCCCCCGTCTCGGCAAATATCCTTGCCATCTCAAGGAGAATGCCAACATCCCCGAAGCTACCCTCCAAAGCCTTTTCACACTCGCCAAGAGCCTCGACGGTAAGTCCCATGCAGTGCATGCACTGTATACGGATAAGATGAGCCTGGCGCAGGCGGTGCCTGTCCCTTTCGGCATCGTCGTACTCCGGAGCCGAAAGTTTCTCAGAAAGCTCCCTCTCCCACAGCGCGGCCATGGCGGCGGATTCCTTGTAATCGGCTGACTCCCAGTACAGCTTTGCCATAAGTCCGTAATATTCGGATTTCTTATCGGGCGGAAGCAGCCCGCAAATCTCCCGTGCGAGCCTGATCCCTTTGTTTACCTTTCCGTCCTGAAGATAGCACCAGCAGAGATTAAGCGCCGGCTCCCAGCCACCGCTCTCCCTGTACAGACTCAGGTATTCCTCCTCCAGGGGAGCATTGATCCTGGCGAGGAGTTCCATAAAGACACTGTCTCCCCCGGGAAAAAGCACCTTCTCCGCACATTCCTTCGCCTCATGATAACGTCCGTTATCGCAATACCAGCCGGCAAGCCTGAGATTGGCCATATAGTGATCCGGATTTTTGCGTTTAAGCTCCTCATAGATAGCGGCAGCCCTGTCCCTCGAGTGCGGATCCTCGTCTCCCCGCTTCCACAAAATCTCCGCCAGGTTATAGGAAAGCATTTCGTCTTCGGGGTATAGCCGCAGCACGTCCTCGAGAATCCTGACAGCCCCTTCAGTATCTCCCCGTCCCGCAAGAAGCTGTGCCCTGCAGTTTTCCATAACAGGGTGCCTGATATCAAGCTCGTCCGCACTGTCGATATATCTTTTCGCAAGATCAAAATCACTGTCCCTAAGCGCCAGAACGCATTTGTCATATATCTGCAGAAAGCTGTCGTAGGGAGCGTCGTCAGCCCCTCTGAACTGCTCAAAATCCACATCCTCCCCGTGCTCGCACCTGCTGGTTATAAAATGCACGAAATCCAGCCGGAAATGCTCCTTGAGAAAAGCCTTGTCCTTAAGTATGCCAAGCTCCTTGTCAAGCAGTCTCCACACGTCGGTTGGGAGTCTGAAATTACTCATCAGGAACGTAAAAAGCTTGATACGGCAGTTTTCTTCCTCGTCAAGTGAAACAAAACAGTCGTCATTAAACAGCTTCTTCCAGCTCTCCACGTCCTTTCGGGTTTTTAAGCTTCCGTAAACCTGTGCGACCTTCTCCATCCACCTTCCGGAAGGCGTCAAATCTACCTCGGAAACTTTTTTGCCGTCTTCCCCGTCCTGAGACATCCTGACCATCCGGCAAGCCGCTTCATACGCCTCCCGCAGGCGCATAAATCCCTCCTGATCGTCCTCGGGATTCGTCATGGCAAGCCTGGCATGGTAAGCGTTTCTGATGGTCTTCTCATCAGTATCCGATTCAATTCCCAGTATCCGAAATATCTCCGTCTTGTCCATCCGGTCCCCCGCCGCGCCAAAGCGTCAGGCGCTTACTTAAAAAATAAGGCGCAGGAGGCGTAAAACCGCTTCCGCCCGCCGCGCCGTTACATTATTTTTTTCCTGTTAAAAAGAGAATTTGTCGGCAAAATAAGTCTCCAGATCCGAGATTGCAATTCTCTCCTGCTCCATGGAATCGCGGAAACGCACAGTCACGCACCCGTCGTTCTCCGAGTCAAAATCGTAGGTCACGCAGAACGGCGTCCCGATCTCGTCCTGTCTGCGGTATCTCTTTCCGATATTGCCCCTGTCGTCAAACTCGCAGTTGTACTTGCGGGAGAGCATGGTAAATACCTTCTCCGCGCCTTCATTGAGCTTTTTGGACAAAGGCATCACGCCTATCTTTACAGGCGCAATTGCAGGATGGAAATGAAGAACGGTCCTCATGTCGCCGCCCTCAAGCTCCTCCTCGTCGTATGCGGAGCACAGGAAAGCGAGCACAACGCGATCCGCGCCAAGCGAGGGTTCAATAACATACGGTATGTATTTTTGATTCTTCTCATCGTCAAAATAAGTCATATCCTCGCCGGATGTGTTGGCGTGCTGCGTCAGGTCATAGTCGGTCCTGTCCGCGATTCCCCAGAGCTCTCCCCAGCCGAACGGAAATTCAAATTCTATGTCGGTCGTACCCTTGCTGTAGAAGGAAAGCTCCTCAGGAGAGTGATCGCGGAGTCTGATCTCCTCCTCCCTGATTCCAAGTGACAGCAGCCAGTCGCGACAGAATCCTCTCCAGTACCTGAACCAGTCCATATCCGTGCCGGGCTCGCAGAAGAACTCAAGCTCCATCTGTTCAAATTCCCTTGTCCTGAAGGTAAACTGCCCCGGCGTTATCTCGTTTCTAAAAGACTTTCCGATCTGGGCAATTCCAAACGGCACCTTCTTCCTCGAGGAACGCTGCACGTTTTTAAAATTGACAAAAATTCCCTGAGCCGTCTCGGGACGCAGGTATATTGTGTCCTTGGCGTCCTCCGTAACTCCCTGGAACGTCTTGAACATCAGGTTAAACTGGCGGATGTCCGTGAAATTATGCTTCCCGCACTTTGGACACGGTATGTTTTTCTCATCTATAAAATTCTTCATCTGTTCCTGGGTCCACCCGTCAACGCTGCCGCTCAGGGTTATATTGTTTTCCTCGCAGAAATCCTCGATCAGCTTGTCGGCGCGGTAACGCTCGTGACACTCCCTGCAGTCCATCAGAGGATCCGAAAAGCTCCCCAGGTGCCCGCTGGCCACCCACGTCTGAGGATTCATCAGGATCGCACAGTCCACACCCACGTTGTATGGATTCTCCTGTACAAATTTCTGCCACCACGCCTTCTTTACGTTGTTCTTCAGCTCCACTCCGAGGTTGCCGTAATCCCAGGTATTGGCAAGCCCGCCGTAAATCTCGGAGCCGGGGTACACAAACCCTCTCGCCTTTGCAAGAGCCTTGATCTTTTCAAGTGATTTTTCCATTTTTCTCCCTATCTGCGCGTTGCTGTACGCCGTATCTACGGGTCCGGACAAGCTTATTTATATCCGGCCGCTATTTCTTTAAGAGTATATACACGGGTTCACGGACCGTATCGGCCGCCCATGTACATTCCACACTTCCGTCCTCCCTTCCCTTTGCTCCCTGGCTGACATATTCAGCCTT
>CANQSE010000167.1 GCA_947626405.1 uncultured Acetatifactor sp.
TTTTCGGACGCGATGTGCCGGTGAGGATGAGGGCGGGTTTCTTCCCCTTTGTGGAGCCTGGCTTCGAGATTGATATGGGATGCCTTGTGTGCGGCGGAAAGGGGTGCAGCGTCTGCAAGCATGTCGGGTGGATTGAGATTATGCCCGGAGGGACACCTCATCCGAATGTGCTGCGCGCCGCGGGACTTGACCCCGACGAGTACACGGGATTTTATGTGAATATCGGCCTTGACAGGCTGGTTATGATGCGATACGGAGTGGACGACGTGCGTCTTTTCCACAGCGCCGACCTGCGGTTCTTGAAGCAGTTCCACTAAGATGAGGAGGATGGAGAGATGAAAGTATCCCTGAATTGGTTAAAAGATTATGTAAAGATACCCCGTGAGATGGATCTGAAGAAACTGGCTTTCGATCTGACAATGTCCACGGTTGAGGTGGAAAATGTGACTGAGCTGGCCAGGCAGTTTGACGGGATCGTTGTGGGAGAGATCAGGGAAGTGCAGCCTCATCCCAACGCGGACAGGCTCAGAGTCTGCAAGGTGGACATCGCTGACGGACAGATCCGCGACATTGTCTGCGGAGGTTCAAACCTGGAGGCCGGTATGAAAGTGGCGGTGGCCTGTCCGGGTTCCTACGTGCGCTGGCACGGAGAGGGCGAGCCTGTGGAGATTAAAAATACAAAGCTGCGGGGAGTGGCAAGCTATGGCATGATATGCGCCTCGTCGGAAGTGGGACTTGAGGATCTGCTTCCGTCGAAAGAGGAGACGGAGATCATGGATCTCACCGCGTTTGATGCCCCGGCCGGCACGCCATTGGCACAGGCGCTCGATCTTGACGACGTGATTCTTGAAATAGATAACAAATCAATGACAAACCGTCCCGATCTGTGGGGACATTACGGGATTGCACGGGAGATTGCCGCTTTATATGATCTTCCGCTGATGGAGTTTGAACCTTTCGCGCCGGGCGATGTGGCAGAGTTTGACATCAGAGTGGAGGATACGGTGCGCTGCCCGAGGTATATAGGCGTCAGACTGGAGGGAATAGAGGTAAAGCCGGCTCCCTTTATCATGCAGAGCCGCATATGGCGTGTCGGTATGAGGCCGATAAATGCCCTGGTTGATATAACAAACTATGTGATGCTCGCGGTGGGCCAGCCGACTCATGTGTTTGATTCCGACAATATTTCCGACTATATATGTGTGCGCAGGGCGCTTCCCGGAGAGGAACTTCTACTTCTCAACGACAGGACCCTTAAGCTTGGGGACGACGATCGTGTGATTGCTGACAGCGAGAGCGCTGTCGCCCTTGCGGGAGTAATGGGCGGAGCAAAGGATTCAGTCCTGCCTGATACAAGAAAGGTGATCCTTGAGGTGGCAAACTTTGAGGCATCGGGAGTTCGCCGCACGGCGCTTCGCTATGACAACAGGACCGAGGCATCCTCAAGATATGAAAAGTCGATTGATCCCGAGCGGTGCGATCTTGCGCTTTCCCTGTCCATGGAGCTTTTCAGGGAGATTTATCCCTCCGTGCAGGTGACGGCATATGCGGATCATTATCCGGTGAAGCTTGAGAAAAAAGAGCTGGACGTGGAGCTTGACTGGTTAAACCGCAGACTTGGCAAGCAGATCCCGAACGACCTGATTCAAAAGAAGCTTGGGCAGATGGGTTTTGAGGTCAGCTTTACGGAGGATTCCATACATTTGGTTGTCCCGACCTGGCGTTCCACAGGCGACGTGTCCATAAAGGCCGACATTATGGAGGAAGTGGCCAGAATGTACGGTTACGAGAATTTTGAGCCTACAAGGATTGTTACGAGCTTTGAAGGCGCAATAAATCAGACCGATATGGACCTTATCAGGAGAATAAAGGAGTACCTGGCGTTCCGCTGCGGTATGCAGGAGGTTTTCACATATCCCTGGATGGAGGACGTTTACGTAAACGCCATTTTAAAGAGCACCAAGGGAGTCCTTAAGCTTTCCACTCCGCCGGCGCCGGATGAAAGCTATATACGCTCCTCACTGCTTCCCAATCTCTGCAGGGCGGTGGCGGAAAACGAGCGCTACTTTGCGGAATTTGCAATTTTCGAGGAAGCCCAGGTTTTTAAGGACGAAGAATATTCATCCAGATATGACAAGAGAGAGTTCCTTCCGCTGCAGCGCAGGCATATCGCCGGAGCCTTTGCAGGAGACGGCGGGAATGTGATGGGACTGTTCAGGCGCACAAAGGGCGTGCTGGAAAACATGTCGCGCATGACCCACATGGAGGAGCTGACATTTGAAAGGCAGGACAGACCTGTGTGGGCGGACGATAAGGTGTGGCTCAACGTCTTCCTTGGTGAAAACAAGGTGGGAGACGTCGGACTTCTCTCCGGAAAGGCGTCAATGGCTGTCGGAATAAAAAATCTTGCGGTCGTGTTTTTTGAGATTGACGCAGACTCCCTGAAGCCTCTTAAATCGCGTACGAACACTTTTACGCACCTTGCGGAGTATCCGATGATTGAGTATGACATTTCGATGCTATTTGACGGAAGCGTGAAGTGGGAGGAGATCAGAAGGGTTATACTGAAAAAGAAGAATAACGAGAGCTTTCTTCAGGATGTAAGCTTTGTGGATGAGTACAGGGGCGCACAGATACCCGAGGGCAAGAAGTCCGTAACCGCAAGGCTTGTGATCGGTTCCGGAACAAAGACATTGAAGTCTGAGGAGATCGAAAGCTGTGCGGACGGCGTGATAAGGCAGCTTAAAAAAGAACTTAACGCGGAGCTTAGATCTTAATCGTCCAAACACACGGATCGACGAAGCGATATTGTATAAACGTAACGGTTCAGACCGTTCATGGCTGAACTAAACTGCGAAGGGCAGAATACTTAGACGGAAAGGCGTAATTTTATGGAAAAGAAGAATATCTGGGAAACGTACAATGCAAGACAGCTCAGGGAGCTTGAAAAACTTAATAAAGAGTACAGGGACTTTCTGGACAACGGCAAGACGGAGCGAGAGTGCATAGACACAATCGTAAACACCATTGAAAAGGAAGGCTATGAGGAGCTTGAAAACCTCATAAAGGAAGGCAGGAAGCTTAAAAAGGGCGATAAGGTGTACAGCGTGTGGATGAATAAGTCCATTGCAATGTTCAGAATCGGCGACAGGCCCCTTGAGGAGGGAATGAACATCCTCGGTGCGCATATAGACAGTCCAAGGCTTGATGTGAAACAGAATCCTCTCTATGAGGACGGAGGATTTGCCTATCTCGACACTCATTATTACGGAGGCGTGAAAAAATATCAGTGGGTTACGATCCCTCTCGCCCTTCACGGAGTGATTGTTAAAAAGGACGGGACAACGGTTGAAGTCAATATCGGTGAAAACGAAGACGATCCCGTATTTTTTGTATCAGATCTTCTGATCCACCTCGCGGGCGAACAGCTTGAGAAGAAGGCATCCAAGGTTATTGAGGGAGAGGCGCTTGATCTTATCGTGGGCAGCAAGCCCATTGTGATTGACAAAAAGAACAAAAAAGAGGACGCGGACGCAAAGGACAAGGTGAAAGAGGGCGTAAAGGCCGGAGTGCTTGAGATCCTCAAAAACAGCTATGGCGTGGAGGAGGAAGATTTTATCTCCGCCGAGCTTGAGATTGTTCCAGCCGGCAGGGCAAGGGAGGCCGGACTTGACCGGAGCATGATCCTGGCTTACGGTCAGGACGACAGAGTATGCGCTTTTACTTCAATGAGGGCAATGCTGGATGTAAACGCATCGGAGCGCACAGCGTGCTGCATCCTGGTGGATAAGGAGGAAATCGGCTCCGTGGGAGCAACCGGCATGCAGTCAAGATTTTTTGAGAACGCCGTAGCCGAGCTTATGAATCTCTGCGGAGAATACGACGAGCTTTCCCTGCGCAGGTGTCTTGCCCACAGCTGTATGCTCTCCTCCGACGTAAGCGCCGGCTATGATCCGGCTTACGCTTCATGCTTTGAAAAGAAAAACGCATCCTTCCTGGGCAGCGGAATGGTGTTCAACAAGTTTACGGGCTCAAGGGGAAAGAGCGGCTCAAACGATGCGAACGCGGAATATCTGGCGCACCTTCGCAGTGTGCTGGACGCCAAAAAGGTCGGGTACCAGACGGCCGAGCTCGGTAAGGTGGATGTCGGGGGCGGAGGAACGATAGCGTATATTCTGGCTCTGTATGGCATGAATGTCGTTGACAGCGGCGTGGCTGTGTTAAATATGCACGCACCCTGGGAAGCTACCAGCAAGGCGGATGTCTACGAGGCATACCGCGGCTATATGGCCTTTGTGGAAGGGGCAGCAATGTAATGCTCAGAAAATCCGATTTTTATTACGATCTGCCTCCGGAGCTCATAGCACAGGATCCGCTTAAGGACCGTTCCTCGTCACGACTGCTTGTGCTTGACAAAGAGACCGGCGCGATATCGCATCACGTATTTCGGGAGATAGAAGATTTCCTAAATCCCGGCGACTGCCTGGTGTTAAACGATACAAAGGTTATTCCGGCGCGGCTTCTTGGGGAAAAGGAGGCAACGGGAGGACATGTCGAACTGCTTCTTTTAAAGCGTGTAGAGGATCGCGTCTGGGAAACCCTGGTGAAGCCAGGGAAAAAATGCAGGCCGGGAGCAAGGCTTTCATTCGGAGACGGTCTTTTAAAGGCGGAAGTAATTGAGACGGTTGGAGACGGAAACCGTCTGGTCCGTTTTGAATACGAGGGAGTTTTTGAGGAGATTCTGGACAGGCTGGGCGAGATGCCGCTTCCGCCTTATATTAGAAAAAAGCTCAGTGATAAAAACCGATATCAGACGGTCTATGCAAAAAACGAGGGATCCGCGGCGGCTCCCACGGCGGGGCTTCATTTTACAAACGAGCTGCTTGACAGTATCCGCAAAAAGGGAGTACAGGTGGTCTTTG
>CANQSE010000168.1 GCA_947626405.1 uncultured Acetatifactor sp.
CAGATGTGACGGACCGGCACGGGGCAAATATCCGTTCAGTCGCGCAGGTAAGAGCAGGACAGAAGGTTATGATCCGTGTAAGCGACGGCATTATAGGCGCAGCGGTTGAAGAAACATTTAAGGATTGACATTTTTGTGTCCCGTTCGGGAGGTAAGAATATGAGCGATGATGAAAGGGAATATACCCTGGAAGAAAATTTTGAACTGCTGGAAAAGACTATAGCGCAGCTTGAGGAGGACGACATCCCTTTGGAGGATGCCTTTCTGGCCTACACAAAGGGTATGGAGATATTAAAAAAGTGCAACGCCCAGATTGACAAAGTGGAAAAGAAAGTGCTGGAGCTTAGCGGGACTGAAGCGGCGGAGGAAACTGACTATGGAAGCTCAGAGGTTTGAAAGCCTTTTGGGGGAGAAGACCAAAGAAATTGAAGAAATCATAGCGCGATTTCTCCCTCGGGAGGAGGGCTATGGAAAAACGGTGGCCGAAGCTATGAACTACAGCGTGCTGGCGGGCGGTAAACGTCTGCGCCCCATGCTTATGCTTGAGACCTACAGGATGATGGGAGGAACGGGCAGAGAGATCGAGCCGTTTCTTGCGGCGATTGAAATGATCCACACTTATTCGCTGATTCATGACGATCTGCCGGCCATGGACAATGACGAGTACCGCAGGGGACGGCTTACCACATGGAAGGTATACGGACAGGCTGTCGGGGTTCTGGCGGGAGACGGACTTTTGAACCTTGCCTTTGAGACGATGGCGGATGCGCTTTACGGGCTGCAGGAGGAGCGCATGAAAAACCCTGCGGCAGGTTCTGATTCGCAGGCGGAATTTACAGAGAGGACATGCAGGTACGTAAGGGCAATGCGCCTTATTGCAGGACGCTCAGGCATCGACGGCATGATCGGCGGCCAGACGGCGGATGTAGAGGCGGAGGGCCTTGCAGACAGGATAAGCATGGACAGGCTTTTGTATATACACGAGCATAAGACGGCAGCCCTTATCCAGGCTGCGATGGGAGCGGGAGCGATTCTTGCGGGCGCATCGGATGAGGAGCTTGGAAAAATTGAGACCTGCGCCCGGGACATCGGAATCGCATTTCAGATACAGGACGATATACTGGATGTCGAGGGAGACAGCGCTCTGCTGGGAAAGCCGGTGGGAAGCGACGAGGAGAACATGAAGCAGACGTACGTGACTCTGTGCGGGCTTGAAAAGGCCAGGGAGGACGTGGAGCGCATGTCGGGGGAGGCTTCTGACATACTCAAGACGTTTCGTGGGGAGCATGAATTTCTGGAACAGCTTATCGCCACGCTGATCCACAGACGCAAATAGGGGATAAGGTTATGCTGTTGGAGAGCATTAAAAAAGCCAATGATATAAAAACAATAAACAAGGAAGACTACGACAGGCTTGCACAGGAGATCAGGGATTTTCTCATATGCAAAATAAGCGTCACAGGCGGACATCTCGGCTCAAACCTTGGAGCTGTGGAGCTGACGATGGCGCTTCACCTTGCGCTGACGCTTCCTGAGGACAAAATCATCTGGGACGTGGGACATCAGTCTTACACCCACAAGATTCTCACGGGGCGTCTCGACGGTTTTGAGCATCTGCGTCAGTTTCACGGACTCAGCGGGTTCCCAAAGAGGAAGGAGAGCGACTGCGACGTGTTTGACACGGGCCACAGCTCCACATCAATATCGGCGGGACTCGGTCTTGTGAAGGCGAGAGATTTAAAGGGAGAAAAAAACACTATCGTATCTGTGATTGGCGACGGCTCGATGACGGGCGGAATGGCGTATGAGGCGCTTAACAATGCGGCGCGGCTCGAGACGAATTTCATTATAATTTTAAATGACAACAATATGTCGATCTCCGAAAATGTGGGAGGACTGTCAAAATACCTCAATAAAATCCGCACGGCTTCGGGATATCTTGATTTGAAAGAGGGCATCTACAATGCGCTGAAAAACACGAAGGGCGGCGGGAGCGGCACGATACGGAGCATCCGCAGGGCAAAAAACATCTTCAAGCAGCTTGTGATACCCGGAATGTTTTTCGAGGAGATGGGTATTACTTACCTTGGCCCGGTGGACGGTCATAATATAAACGGCATGGTTAGGGTTATAAACGAGGCAAAAAGAGTCAAGGGAGCCGTGCTCATTCATGTACTGACACAGAAGGGCAGGGGATATCTTCCCGCTGAACGTCATCCGGCAAGGTTCCACGGGGCGGAGCCTTTTGACATTGAGACCGGACTTCCGGCGCATCCAAGGACAGAGGCGAATTACACCGATATTTTTTCGACCGTAATGTGCAAGCTTGGGGGACGCGACGAAAACATTGTGGCAGTCACGGCGGCAATGCCTGACGGCACGGGTTTAAAACGATTCCGAAACATGTACCCCGAGCGTTTTTTTGATGTCGGGATCGCTGAGGAACACGCGGTGACATTTGCGGCAGGACTTGCTGCAGGAGGGCTTAAGCCTGTTGTGGCGGTATATTCCTCTTTCCTGCAGAGGGCATATGACCAGATCCTGCACGATGTCTGTCTGCAGAAGCTTCCCGTGGTATTTGCGATAGACAGAGCCGGTATTGTAGGAAGCGACGGAGAAACGCACCAGGGCATTTTTGATTTCACATATCTTTCCGGAATACCGAACATGAATATATGCGCACCCAAAAATAAGTGGGAATTGTCCGACATGCTGAAATTTGCGTTCAACCTGTCCGAACCCATAGCGATACGCTACCCTAGGGGAACGGCGTATGCGGGCCTTAAGGATTTCAGGGCTCCGGTGGAGCTGGGCAGGGCTGAGTGGATATACAGGGAGTGGGAAATCGCTCTTTTTGCCGTGGGAAGTATGGTAAAATGCGCAGAGCGCGTAAGGGAGCTTCTTAAGGAAATGGGTTACGGCGTGAGTCTTGTAAACGCTCGTTTTGTAAAGCCCATAGACGAGGAATCCGTAACGGAAGCCTGCATAAACCACGACCTGATTGTCACAATGGAAGAAAATGTCATGAGCGGGGGGTACGGTGAGAAGGTTCTTGACTTTATGAACAGAAGCGGCTGCGGTAAGCGCTGCCTCAATATAGCAATACCCGACGCATACGTTGAACACGGCAACGTTGAGGTGCTAAAAAAAGAGGTGGGGATAGACGCTGAGGGCATCGTTGACAGGATTGTAAAGCTTGTGGGAGACAACAGGGATTCCATATGAAAAAACGTTTGGATGTGATTATGACACAGCGGGGGCTGGCCGTATCAAGGGAGAAGGCAGCAGTCCTTATAAAGTCGGGATGCGTAAACGTGGACGGCATAATAATAAAAAAGCCCGCCGCTTTGGTTGAAACAGAAGGGGCACTGATAAGCGTGGAAGACAGTGTTCTGCGTTATGTCGGCAGGGGAGGCCTTAAGCTTGAAGGGGCCCTGGAAAAATGGGACATTAAGCTGGAGGGGAAGGTCTGTATCGACATAGGAGCTTCTACGGGAGGCTTCACGGACTGTATGCTGCAAAACGGCGCCGCAAGGGTATATGCGGTGGACGTAGGAAAGGACCAGATTGCGCCGAAGCTGAAGGAGGACGCCAGAGTAATCTGCATGGAGCAGACCAATTTCCGTTATGTTACGGCTGGGGATATCGGCGAGAAAGCTGATTTTGCCGCTGCAGACGTCTCTTTTATCTCGCTTACCAAGATTCTTGTACCCGCATTAAACCTGTTAAAGCCCTCGGGAGAGATGGTCTGCCTTATCAAGCCGCAGTTTGAAGCGGGGCGGGAAAAGGTCGGGAAAAACGGGGTGGTGAGAGACGCAAAAACCCACAGGGAGGTCATCGCCGGGATTGTGGATTTTGCCGACGCCGCGGGTTTTGAGGTAAAGGACATTGCTCCGTCTCCGATAAGAGGGGGACAGGGAAACATAGAATATCTTTTGTACCTTAAGAAAGGCTGTGATATGCCTGATAAGACTGAGGGCATGGCTGATGCTTTGCAGGAGGAGCCGTCAGGATGCTTTAAGGGGGACGCAGGCGCGCTTTCCTGCAGCGGCCCATGGAGACAACGGATTGCGCGTGCTGTGGAAGCTTCACGCAGCGAATTGTAACAGAAAGGCCTTTTTATGGAAATTAACCGCTTTCTGATCTATACAAACATTTATAAGGACGGAGAGCTTGCCACAACCAACCGCATACGCAGATACCTTGAGGAAAAGGGAAAGCCTGTGACGGTGTGGTTAAACGACGGGAGCCAGGGACACGTCGGGGAGGATAATGTGGCTGAGGATGCAGACTGTATGATTGTGCTCGGAGGCGACGGGACGGTTCTGCAGGCTGCAAGGGACACAAGGAATTTAAACATTCCCATAATAGGCGTAAACCTCGGGACGCTCGGATATATGACGGAGATCGAGCCGGACGGGATCGAAGTCGCGCTGGACAGGCTTATGGCAGGAGAATGTCGCAGCGAAAGCAGGATGATGCTTGAGGGAAGGATTTTTTCGGCGGGAGAGCAGTCCGGAATGGGATGGGCGCTTAACGATATCGTGATTTCGAGGTGCGGCTCGTTAAGGATTATTAAATTCAACATTTTCGTAAACGGCAGCTTTCTCCACGACTATGAAGCGGACGGAGTCATAGTGACTACGCCCACAGGTTCAACAGGATATAATCTGTCCGCGGGAGGGCCGCTTGTCGAGCCGGGGGCAAGGCTTATCATGCTGACGCCAATCTGTCCTCATACGCTCAACCAGAGAAGCATAATTCTCTCGCCGGAGGACGAGATTGAGATAGAGATCCTTGCAGGTAAGGATGGCAAAATACAAACGGTGGAGGCGGGGTTTGACGGCAGCCATGTGA
>CANQSE010000169.1 GCA_947626405.1 uncultured Acetatifactor sp.
AAAAGCTTCAGCACACTATCGACAACCTTGACCCCGCGGCTTTTGAACTGGCGGTCTCCACTATCCTTGAGGCCGAGACAATATATGTGATGGGGCTGCGCAGCAATGAACCGCTTGCGGAGTTTCTGCATTTTTACCTCAACATGGTAAGGGGAGGGGTCGTGTTGTTAAAGACCACCAGCGTCAGCGAGACCTTTGAGCAGATGATTCGCATACACGAAAGGGATTGTTTTATAGGAATAAGCTTTCCAAGGTATTCCATGCGCACATTAAAGGCCATGGAGTTTGCAAACGACAGAAACGCCAAGGTGATTGCAATAACCGACTCGGCACATTCTCCGATGTGTCTTTATTCTTCCTGCAATCTTTTGGCAAGGAGTGACATGGTTTCCATCGTGGATTCCCTTGTGGCGCCGTTAAGCGTCATAAATGCCCTTGTGGTCGCTCTGTGCCTGAAATGTCCGCAGGAGGTGAGGAAGAATCTGGAGATGCTTGAGGAGACGTGGAACAACTACCAGGTTTACCTCAATGACGAGATCAATTTTATAGACGATGAGCCAATCCTAAATTATTCCCTCCGGAGGGATCAGGATGCCTGAGAAGCATAGAGTATTGATCGTGGGGGGAGGCCCCGCGGGAATGATGGCTGCCGCCGCTGCCGCCGGGTGCGGGGCGGAGGTATGTCTTATTGAAAAAAACGAAAAACTGGGGAAGAAGCTGTACATCACGGGGAAGGGCCGCTGTAATGTTACTAATTCCTCGGATATTACTGAGTTTTATGGCAATGTACTCTCGAATAATAAATTTTTATACAGCGCGTTCAGTGATTTTGACAACAGCGCTCTTATGGATTGGCTTGAGAAGGCGGGATGTCATCTTAAGGTTGAAAGGGGAAACAGAGTATTCCCAGTGTCGGATCACGCTTCCGATGTGACGGCGGCAATGGTACGTGAGCTTAAAAAGCGAGGCGTGGAAATATTGCTTAACACGCAGGTAAAGGGACTGATCGTCTCGAAGGACAGCGACGAAGCTGCGGCCGGACAGGCATTGATCGAGGGAGTTGAGTTAAGCGGCGGGAAAATAGTTAAGACGGACAATGTCATAGTCTGCACGGGAGGGCTTTCCTATCCGTCCACCGGGTCAACAGGAGACGGGTACAGATTCGGGAAAGTAAGCGGGCACAGAGTTATAGATCCAGCCCCGTCGCTGGTGCCTCTGGTCGTAAGGGAGGCCTGGTGCCGTGAGTTGATGGGGCTGTCGTTAAAAAATGTAAATCTTACGCTGCGGGAAGGGGCAAAGGTCGTATATAAGGGATTCGGCGAGCTTATCTTTACCCACTTTGGTGTGAGCGGCCCGCTGGCGCTGACTGCAAGCGCCTATTACGGCAGAGGTAAAAATAAGACGGACGGCGCCGCCCTTCTGTCACTTGATCTTAAACCTGCCATTTCCCCTGAGCAGCTTGACAGACGGCTTTTAAGGGAGTTTGAGGATAACAGGAACCGTCAGTTTAAAAACGCTCTGGACGAATTATTTCCGACGAAGCTGATTCCCGTTATGGTGGCGCGTTCCGGCATAGCGCCGGAAAAAAAGGTAAACGAGATTACAAGACAGGAGAGGAAAGGGCTTGCGGAGCTTATAAAAAATTTTGAGATGACCGTGACAGGGACGGGCGGTTTCGCGGAAGCCGTCGTGACGCGCGGAGGAATCTCGGTGAAGGACGTGGATCCCTCGACCATGGAGTCCAAAAAGGTCCGCGGGCTCTATTTTGCGGGGGAGGTGCTGGATCTCGACGCGCTGACCGGAGGGTATAATCTTCAGATTGCATGGTCCACGGGACATCTGGCGGGTAAGTCAGCCGGAATTAAGGCAAGGTGAGCGGCTGTTTATCCCATGAGCTTGTTTGGTTTATTGAGTTTATTAAGTTTATTAAGCTTACTCCGTGCGATACAGACAAATCAACGCAGGGCACGCTTTCGCTATCTCTCACTCGCAGCGGTACATAAGGCGCCAAAATACGGCGCCTAAGTACCGGCGGTTCGAGAATACCCTGCTTATGATTTGTCTGTAGTGCACGGAAAACGCTGACTAAGCTTTAATTTTACGTAACGGTGCACGGAAAACGCTGGCGAAGCTTTAATTTTACGTTCAGCCTTTTCCTTGTAAGTCATGTCAGGTGTGATGAAAGGAGACGGAATACATGAGTTTTAACGTGGCGGTGGACGGACCGGCGGGAGCCGGAAAGAGTACAATAGCTAAGACGGTTGCAAAACGGCTCCACCTTATCTATATAGACACGGGAGCGATGTACAGGGCTATGGCGCTGTATATGCTAAGAAACGGGATATCTCCTGATGATGCCGGCGAAGTGGTGCGAAACTGTGAAAATGCCGATATAAAAATCCGCTATGAAAACGGCGGGCAGGTTGTGTATTTAAACGGAGAAAACGTTAATTCCTGCCTGCGCACGGAGGACGTGGGAAACGCCACCTCCGTAATAAGCGCCATACCTGAAGTGCGTCAGAAGATGGTTGAGATGCAGCGAAGCCTCGCGTCCGAAAACGACTGCATTATGGATGGACGCGACATCGGCACCTGTGTGCTGCCTGACGCGGCGCTTAAGATATATCTGACGGCCGACAGCTCAGTGAGGGCAAAACGCCGTTATGACGAGCTGACTGCAAGGGGAGTTGAATGTGATTTAAAAAAGATTCTCGCCGATATAGAGGAGAGGGACTACAGGGATATGCACCGCGAGGTATCTCCGCTTACCATGGCGCAGGACGCTGTTTTGGTAGATACGTCGGATATGACAATAGATGAAGTGACGGAGCGTCTTGTGCGGATGTGCATGGAAAAAATGGGTTAAGGGAGAAAAGCATGGAAGTTAGGCTGGCAGAGCACGCAGGGTTTTGCTTCGGCGTGCGCCGCGCGGTGGACACCGTGTATGAACAGGCAAAAACTGGGAAAACTATCTATACGTATGGCCCCATAGTGCACAATGAGGAAGTCGTCAATGAGCTGACCCGTATGGGTGTGCGTGTCATAAAGGACAGGCAGGAGCTGGAACGGATTGAGTCCGGCAGCGTTATCCTGAGGGCACACGGCGTATCCTCCGAAATCTGCCGTCTGATTGAGGATAAGGGACTTGAGTGTATCGACGCCACATGTCCCTTTGTCAAAAGGATACACAATATTGTCGCAGACGAGAGCGCAAAGGGGAGCCATATCGTTGTGATCGGCAACGCCGGACATCCGGAGGTGGAGGGTATCGTAGGATGGTGCAGTGGAGAAGTCACGGTTTTGGAGGAACCTGAGGATGCGGAAAAGTTTGTCCCTCCGCCCGGGAAAAAGCTTTGCATAGTCGCCCAAACGACATATAACTACAATAAATTTCATTATATAGTTGAAATTTTTGAAAAAAAAGGTTACAATAAGTGTACTGTGAATACTATTTGTAACGCAACCGAGGAAAGACAGCGGGCCGCCCGCGCACTTGCGGCTCAAGCTGATGTTATGATTGTAATAGGCGGAAAACACAGTTCCAACACGGGAAAGCTTTACGATATATGCAGGGAGGAATGTGAGCGCACCTATTACATACAGACACTGGATGACTTGCATTTACAACTGCCTGATGCTGTTAGAATGGTGGGTATTACAGCGGGGGCTTCCACCCCGAATAAATTAATTGAGGAGGTTCAAAATTATGTCAGAATTAACTTTTGAACAAATGTTGGAAGATTCAATCAAGACAATACATGCAGGAGAGGTAGTCGAAGGCACAGTCATTGATGTAAAGCCGGATGAGATCGTGTTAAACATAGGTTACAAGTCTGACGGCATACTTACCAGAAACGAGTATACCAATGATTCCGGAGTGGATCTGACAACTGTGGTAAAGCCGGGAGATACCATGGAGGTAAAGGTACTGAAGGTAAACGACGGCGAGGGCCAGGTTGTGCTGACGTACAAGCGTCTTGCCGCTGACAGGGGCAACAAGAGAATCGAGGAAGCTTACAACAGCCACGAGGTTTTAAAGGCGGTAGTCTCGCAGGTGCTTGAGGGCGGCCTGAGCGTTGTGGTTGACGAGGTTCGCGTGTTTATCCCCGCAAGCCTTGTATCAGATACCTATGAAAAAGATTTGTCAAAGTATGCGGGACAGGAGATTGAATTTGTCATAAGCGAATATAATCCTAAGAGAAGAAGATATATTGGCGATCGCAGACAGTTGATTTCCGCAAAGAAAGCGGAAATTCAGAAGGAGCTCTTTGAGAAGATCAAAGAGGGAGATATAGTTGAGGGGACAGTCAAGAACGTGACTGATTTCGGCGCTTTCATAGATCTGGGAGGCGTGGACGGACTGCTTCACATTTCGGAGATGTCATGGGGACGTGTGGAGCATCCCAAAAAGGTCTTCAAGGTGGGAGAGCAGGTTAAGGTCCTCATTAAGGAGATAAGCGGCAGCAAGATTGCTCTGTCGTTAAAGTTTGAGGATGCAAATCCCTGGAAGGATGCGGCCGGAAAGTATGCGCCCGGCACCGTTGTGACCGGAAAGGTGGCAAGGATGACGGACTTTGGAGCGTTTGTGGAGCTTGAGCCCGGTGTGGACGCTCTCCTTCATGTATCGCAGATTGCAAAGCATCATGTCGAGAAGCCTTCCGATGTGCTTAGCGTTGGTCAGGAGGTCACGGCAAAGATTGTTGATTTCAACGAGACCGACAGGAAGATTTCGCTCAGCATAAAGGCTCTGCTTACACCGGAACCCGCTGAGGAAAAAGAGGATGCTGACGAGGTTCCCGTCGATATAGACGCGGTTATCGCAGCGCAGGAGGACGACGCGCAGTAGTATA
>CANQSE010000170.1 GCA_947626405.1 uncultured Acetatifactor sp.
TACACCCAGGCTCCCTTATGTAATACGTGATCGTCCGCCCCGTCGTAGGTAACGGAATCATAGGTAAATCTTTTAACCTCTCCGCGCCTGTCGTTTTCACGCAGCATGGCTGCGGGCATCTCATAAATAAATTCCATCTGTCCCCTCCTGTTATGTTTTCGTCAGTGCATCGTCCATTTTTACAATATCCTGCGCGAAAGCTTTTGTCAACAGCTTTTGATGATTAAATCCGACGACGCGGGCCGAACTTGTTACGATTTCGGGTAATTTGATTGCAGAATAAAGCCGGATGAAATATAATAGAACAATAAGATCCGGAAAGGAAAATTGCCATGTGGATAGCAGACAACTGGAAAGACTATGAAATACTTGACGCCTCCGAAGGCGAGCGGCTGGAGCGCTGGGGCAGATATACTCTGATACGCCCCGACCCCCAGGTGATCTGGCGCTCCCCGCGCAGGCATGACGGCTGGAAAAAACCCAACGCCCATTATCACCGCAGCTCAAGCGGCGGCGGCAAGTGGGAATTTTTCGACCTGCCGGAAGAATGGTCCGTCCGCTATACAGAACCGGATCTCACCTTCCGTCTCAAGCCCTTCAGCTTCAAGCACACCGGACTTTTTCCGGAGCAGGCCGTCAACTGGGAATGGTTCTGCGCTTTGATTAAAAAGGCGGAAGTGTCCGCGCGGCGGCCCGTGCGGGTGCTCAATCTTTTCGCATACACAGGCGGAGCCACTCTTGCAGCCGCCCGGGCGGGAGCTCAGGTGACTCATGTGGACGCGTCCAGGGGAATGGTGAACTGGGCAAGAGAAAACGCCGTCTCGTCGGGTCTTGGACAGGCCCCTGTGCGCTGGCTTGTTGACGATTGTATGAAGTTTGTCGAGCGTGAAATCCGAAGGGGAAACAAATATGACGGAATCATTATGGATCCTCCCTCCTACGGACGCGGTCCAAAGGGCGAGGTATGGAAAATAGAGGAGAATATATGGCCGTTTCTGGAACTTACGGCGAAGCTCCTGTCCGAAGACGCCGTTTTCTTTTTGATAAATTCCTACACAACCGGACTTGCGCCCTCCGTACTTTCATACATGCTGAATCTGTCCATTGCCGGACGCTTCGGCGGCGTGGTGGAGGCCGGCGAGATAGGGCTGCCCGTCACAGAAAGCGGCCTGGCGCTTCCCTGCGGCGCGTCCGGAAGATGGAGCCGATAACATTTCTACAGCACATATCTGCGCAGTAACGGGATTTTTCGCATAATCCATGAGCCCAGAACTGACAGAAGCAGTATGAGCAGAAAGAAAAACGGCAGCGAAGCTCCCATATAAAAGCTAAGCGGCGTAATTTTTCTGTACTTATAAAAATAGTTGATAAATACCGGATGAATCAGATATACGCCAAAGCAAAGCGGCGTCGCCGCATCCAGCAATGCGGCGGTTTTTTCCGAAAAGCCGCCGTCTTTTTTTTCCGTGCTTTTCTCTCCGGCAAGCACTGCCCCAAACAGGCTGATCGCAAGGAACACGGCAAACGGATAATCGTAGGTGATTGCGGCGTCATATCCGGCCAGTCTTCCCGCCGTCATTACCACGGCGGCAACAACCGCCGAGAGCGCGAAAGCACGGCAATGCCACCGTTTCCAGCTTCCGCGGCTTACAAACAGATAACCGCATATATAATAAAACAGATATATGAAATCCCTCGGAGTAAAAACAAGCTTTTGAGGCAGGATGCCTGTGTCGGCAAGAAATGGAACGACACTGCAGACCGCAAACAGAAATGCCGCCGCTGCCGCAGGCGCTCCCACAGGGCTCTTTTTCAATATGCGCTTTACAGCGGGCGTTATGATGTACAGAAAAAGGATCATGTACAGGTACCACATATGGGCCCAGCTCTTTCCCTGCAGCACCCTCACTACGCCCTGCCAGAGCACGTCGGGACCAAAGCCTCCGCGTTCCACGACAAGCTCAGCCCAAGCATACGGCACCCCGAAAAGAAACAGCGCGAGAAGAATGCGGCGGCAGTATTTATTAACCATGGCTTTGAATGTAAATTCCCTGCGCGGGTCAAGGAACAGATATCCTGAGATCATAATGAAAACCGGCACGCACCAGCATACCAGATCCTTAATAATCAGAAAAACCTTCAGTTGCACAGGGTACAGAGTCATATCAGTATTATCGGCCACCGCCGTCACAGTGTGCAGAAGCACTACCGCACAGACCGCCGCTGTCCGCAGCGCGTCCAGAAAATACTGTCTTTTCTTTACATCCGCCATTTTGTCCCTTTCATCACCCGCGGCGCCGCTTACGCCGCACAGACAAAATCTTCAGCATAATTTCCGCGTAATCACATCATGGGCGCGATAATCCGCATAATCTTTCCAAGGAATCTGTCGCGCAGTCTGAGTCTCTTGTAATCCTCAGGCGTCATTTCCAGGCATTTTTTCAGAGTCTCCATGACATCCCGCTCAGCCTCGGCCACCTGGGAGTTTTTATAGAGGACGACTCCGCACTCGAAATGATGATACAGACTCCTGTAATCCAGGTTTACCGTTCCCACCACCGCTTTTTCGTCGTCGGAGACAAATACCTTTGCATGGACGAAGCCCGGCTCATATTCACAGAGCCGCACACCGGCCTTGAGCAGCTGGTTATAGTAGGTCTTTGCGAGGACAAAAGCGTATTTTTTATCCGGCACATGCGGCATTATTATGATGACCTCCACACCCCGCCGGGCGGCGTATGTCAACGCCGTTATCATCTGATAATCCGGTATAAGATAAGGCGTCATAATGTGTACATACGTATGAGCCGTGTTGATTACGTCGAGATATACGCGTTCACCGACGCGCTCCATCCCCATAGGGCAGACGCTGTACGGGATCACATAGCCGTCTCCCGCAGTCCACAGCAAGTCCTTCCGCTCGTAGAGACTGTATTTCTCCTCGGTCTTTTCCGACACGTTCCACATTTCCAGGAACATATAGGTGAACCGTTCCACCGCGGCTCCCGTCAGCATTATGCCCGCGTCCTTCCAGTGGCCGAAACGCGGTTTCAAATTTATATACTCGTCCGCCAGGTTTATTCCTCCCGTGAACGCAACCTCGCCGTCAACCACAACAACCTTCCGATGGTCGCGGTTATTAAAGTGCGGCGAAAAGAGGAATTTCACCGGAGAGAACATTTTGCAGCGGATCCCGTCCTTTTCGAGCTGCTGCGGGTAATTTCCGGGAAGATACCAGAGAGCACAGGTTCCGTCATACATTAACCTGACCTCCACGCCCTGGGCGGCCTTTTCCCTGAGAATGTTGAGGATAACGTCCCACATATAACCCTCGCTTACGATGAAGAACTCCATAAAGATGAACCTTTTCGCTTTCTTAAGAGCCTCCACCATATCGGGAAACTGTTCGTCTCCGAGAGAATAATACTTTACCCTCGTATTTTCATAGACCGGACTGCAGTCGCAGTTCCAGAGATAGCAGCCGAGCCTTCCCATCTGAGGGTTGTCCCTTGAGAGCTTCTCGCAGACATCGCTGTTTGGATCAATATGCTTTCTTGTAAATTTGGACAATCCCTGCAGCTTGCTGTAGATGACCTTTGTCCCTGGCTGAGACAAAATAGTCACATATACAATGGAACCGAAAATAGGGAAAATAGCGATCGGAAACATCCAGGAAAGCTTGATGTCAGGATTTCCCCATGAAGTGTAAATATTAAGCAGCGCTATAACGCTTATCAACACAAAAAGTCCGTAAAACCAAAAGCTGTAGCTGCTCAGCACATAATAGCCCACAACCATCAGACCAAGCTGAGCAAGGAAGGCCAGCAGGATCATGGCGGTCCGTCCGTAAGCAACGGTTCTTATGTTTACATGTTTTGTGCCGTTTCCTTCCCTTTCACTCATATCGTTCTCCCCGTACAATTATAATTTACCCGTTTTTACAAAAAAGTCAACATTAAATACTTTTTTACGCTTCCCTTTTCAGGCGTTCAAGATCCCCTGCCGTCTCCACATTAAACACCTTAACGTCTGCGTCGATTTTCTTGAGAAAACTCCTTAGAGCGCCGCCGGGACCAATCTCGACAAAAGTGTCCACGCCGTCCGCAATCATTCTCTCCATCGACTCCCTCCATCTGACAGGACAAGTGATATGCCTTGCCAGCAGGTCTGTTAAGTCCCGCGCGTCCCTCACATAATCCGCCTCCACGTTGCATACGTAAGGTATCTTCGGATCGCACAGCTTTATTTTATCAAGCTGCGAAGCCAGCTTTTCGGCCGCCTCCGCAAGCAGGGGCGTGTGAAACGGGCCGCTCACTTTAAGCGGGACGCATTTTGCCGCGCCTTCTTTTAAAAGCTCCGCCTCCGCCGCCTTCACGGCTCTGCGCTCTCCGGAAATCACGGTCTGAGACGGACAGTTGTCTCCCGCAAAGAAAACGTCGCCCTCTGTCTCAAGGCATACCTTCCCGACCACGTCCGCGTCGAGGCCAAGCACCGCTGTCATGGCGCCTCCCTCAGGATATGCCTGTCTCATATAAATGCCCCTTTTCTTAACCAGCCTGAAAAGCTCCGCCTGCTCAATGACTCCCGCTGCAAGCAGCGCGCCGTATTCCCCCAGGCTCAGTCCCGCGCAGCAGTCCGCTCTGATTCCCGCCTCCGTGACTACGGCCAGGATTGCCGCCTCCGTGGCGGCAATGGCGATCTGGGTAAACTCCGTAATATTAATCTTTTCATTCTCCGAAAAACAAATTCCCGCAACGTCCAGTCCGGTTACTTCCGCCGCCAGCCCGTACACCCTGCGCGCCGTTTCGTACGTCTCGTAAAAGTCTTTTCCCATGCC
>CANQSE010000171.1 GCA_947626405.1 uncultured Acetatifactor sp.
CGCCGTCTACAAGCCCCATCCTGTTCACAAGCCTGATACAGTGGGTATCGGTTACGATCGCGGGCTTCCCGAACACGTCTCCCATTATAAGATTTGCGCTCTTTCTCCCGACTCCGGGCAGCTTCAAAAGACTGTCAAAATCCTCCGGCACAGCTCCTCCGTAACAGTCGCGCAGCATTTTCATACAGGCGCTTATATCTCTGGCCTTGCTGTTTCCCAGACCGCATGGACGGACGATTTCTTCTATCTCTCCAACCTCCGCTCCTGCCAGGGCATCAACGTCAGGGAACCTCTCATACAGCTTTTTTACCACCACGTTCACCCTGGCGTCCGTACACTGGGCAGCCAGCCTGACGCTTACAAGAAGCTTCCACGCCTGGTCGTATTCAAGCGTACAGTCCGTATACGGATATTCCTTTTTCAGCCTTTCGATAATTTCCAGCGTAAGCTGCTTTCTGGTCATGGAACCGCCTTTCTTATCTTAAGTCAGCCCTTCTTAAGAAAAAGCATCTCACGGTAACGCTTTTTTACGTCCGCGGCATACCGCCTCGACACAGGTATCCTGTAATCAGCCACAGTGAGTTCTCCGCTGTTTAAGCTGCTCACATAATCCATATTCACAAGATAACTCTGATGCACCCGCACAAGAGGGCTCTCCTGCGTCTGGTGCGCCATTTCATCCATCTTGCCGATACACTCCTGCACCGTTCCGTCCGCAAGATAAATCGTCAGCTTATGTACCCTGCTGCTCACATACAGGATCTTGTCGCACGGGATGCTTCCCATCTTGCCGCGCCACTTAAAGCACAGGCTGCAGCCGGATTTCCCCGTTCCGAGATTTTCCACTCTCTTTACAAGCTCGATGAGCGCCTCAGGCTTTACCGGTTTGAGAAGGTACTGAATGGCGTACAGATCGTATGCTTCCCTGTAAAACGCGTCGCTTGACGATATAAAGCAGATAACCGCCTTCTCGTCCAGTTCCCGCAGCTTTTTTGCAAGTTCAATCCCGTTCATACGGTCCAGGTAAATATCCAGTATATAAAGATCAAACCGGTTTTTTTCTTCCGTATCCGTAAGAAGCTGAGCCGCAGCAGTGTAAAGCTTCGTATCATAGCCTTCAAGAAGCGACTGCAGATACTTCGCGTCAATATCATTGTCTTCACAGATTGCTATTTTCATAGACATCGAATCTCCCCGCAACACATATTCAGTCAATTTTCTAATAGAGACTCCTGATCACCTTAAAAGGTGTCACTGTGCCAACAAATCATATTTTATCACAAATTGTCTGATTTGTCTTCTGTTTCCTGTATTTCGATTCCGCAATGGCGAAATAGAAATTACATCTTATTTTTTCCCTGCATATAAGGGACTGCGCCGCCATGGCAGGTCAGGTACAAAATCTGGTATTCCTCCGCAATTTCATCGAGAAGCACGCGTGCGCTCTCAAGTTTTTTATCGTCCAGGTTGACAAAAGGGTCGTCAAAAATCAAAAAAGGCTTTTCCTCCCTGTACATTACGTCCGTAAGAGCCATTCTCAGGCAGATTCCCATCATGTCCCTGCGCCCTGCGCTTAAAAAGCCCAGATCGCGCTGTATTCCTAGCTCCTTTACAGTCACCTTTGTATTTGCATCCACAAAAATATTCTCCGCCCCTTCACCCGAGAGACGTTTAAAATACTTTTCCAGCCCGTTCCTTACAGGCTCCGTGTATCTGGCTGTGAGGGAAAGCTTTGCCTTTTCAAGAAAATCCCTGGTCGTCCCTATAAGCTCGTAACGCCGTTTTTCTTCCATGTATTCCTGACGCATGAGCTCAAGCCTGTCACGCAGCTCGTCCAGTTCGTCGCTTCTCTCCCTGAGCTGCTCCAGCCTGCGGTTGTACTCCGAGGCATATTCATAAAGCCTTTCAAGCTCCCCTGCAATTTCTTCCAGTCTGTCGTTTACCATGGCGGCGTCATCCTCCGAAACCTCAGTTTTGAGGTCCGTGATCCGCTCCATATCCTCTCTCTCCTCAAATGCCCTTTTCTTTTCACCGACGCGCTCAAGTTCAGCCATGCTTGCCGAAAGACTCTGCAGACGGCTCTTTATAAGGCGAAGCTGAGCCGCCGTATCCTCCTGCATATCCATAGACAGGCTGTCCATGAACTCCCTGACGGATAAAAGCTTTTCACTGTAAAGGCTTTTGGCTTCACTAAGACGCCTGCTTTTCTTTTCCAATTCCTGCAGCCGGGCGGCCATCTCCTTTAATTCGGCGCAAAGAGCGCCGTAATTTTCCTCCGAAATCCGGTCCGGAGGATAAAATCTCCCAAGGAACCCCCTTATGCTCTCCGAAAGCCGCTCATAGTCTTCTTCCGTCTCTCTCATGCCGCCTTTAGCGCTCTTTTCCTCCAGAGCTATGTATTCCCTTACGGACGCCTTAAGCTCATACAGACTGTCGGTGACATCCTCGTCCCTGTCACAGTACATACCGTAGCCCGCAAGGAATCCAAGGGTATCTTCCCTTGTTTGGGCTATGAAAGCCCTGTCGTTTTCAATTTCATCATAAAGACTGACAAACCCTTCAGTACCTGCAGCGTCAGATTCTTCCCCATGTTTTTTCCCGCGCGTAAGCACAATCGCTCCCGCCGCAAAACACAGTACCGCAGCCGCCCCGGACACAGCGGCCATGGGCAGCATACTGATAACTCCGCAGACTATTCCGCCAAAAGCCGCCGCGGCTCCCAGCACAAACAATATGACCGAAAGCATATGTCTTCTGTTTCTGTAATCCAACTCGGACGCCCTTGCCACGCTCTTTAACGTCTCATAATTCATTTCCTTCTGCCCGATGGTTCCGCTTTTTTCCAGACAACGGCTCCAGTCAGCCGTGATTTTCTCAAATGTCCCGATTTCCGGGACGCCTTCCGAAAACATTGCTTCGTAACGTTTAAGCTTTTCTTCCTCCTGCGGCGAAAGACATGTCTTTGCCCGCAGGATCCTCAGCTCCTGAAGCTTCCTCTGGTCGTCCTCCTGCCTGCGGAAGGTCTCCTCCGACGGACAGCCGTCGGGAAACATCATCAAAAGCTCGCCCTTACGCCTAAGCTCCTCCTCCGTAAGAGAAAAAATTGAGACTGATTCCCTCGCCGCCGACAGCTCGCCGCTTTGCTCTATCTGCCGCTCAAGCTCGCCGTTATCGGGAATTTTCCCCGGAAAGTACGCTTTGTCACGCTCAACGGCCTTCTTTCTATCCTCAAATTCCCGGCATATTTCCCCGTACCTTTCGCGCTTTGCCTCAAGACTTTTAAGTTCGCCTGTCTCCTGCTGCTTTTTTATCAGGTCCGCCTGTTCCTTTCTGAGCAGACTCTGTCTGGCAACAGTCTCTCCCAAAAGTCTCTCAGCCTCGTCTATCGCCTGATCTGTGCCGGATGCTCCCCTAAGCTCCTCCTCAAGCTCGGCGATAAGGATTTTTTGTCTGTACAGAGAGCCCGTTTTCCTGGTAGGGCTCATCTGGTTCTGCAGCGCAAGGAACCTGCTGTTTACATTCTCATAATTGTTTATATCGTCCGTGTCCTCCGCAAGATTTCCGATCTTTGCATTGATGGAATCAGTGGACATCGTCTCGCAGTCGTTTTGTGACAAAAAGACGGTTCTCAGAAAAGAGGCGCTGTCAAGATAAAAAAGTTCTTCCCCGAGAGCCTGTGAATAATCTGTACATTCAAGGTTTGTGTCCTTCCTGCGGAGGCTGAATTTATCCTCCTTTTCCTTCATGCCAAAGGTCCTCTCCGCAACATATTCAACGCCGTTTGCCTCAAACTCCAGACTCCCGCCGTAAACTCCGCCCTGCCACGGACTGTAACGCTTTCTCTCGTTTTTGAGAGCGTCCCTCGACTTTTCATCCGAAAAGCCGTAAAGCATCACCCTTATAAAAGCGGCAAGAGTGCTCTTTCCCCATCCGTTTTCCCGAAAGATCACGTTAAGCCCTCTTTCAAGATCCAGTCTCAGATTGCTGAGCTTTCCGAAATTTTCAATGTAAAGACTTAACAGACGCATACCCAAACTCCATTTCCGTATTAAAAAAGCTCCTCCCCCGCAAGAGCCCTTAATCCGCATCGTATCACATCAGCTTTTTGTGAAGCATCGGGCAGATCGGACGCCTCCACAAGGCGCACAAACTCTCCCTTAAGCGATTCGTCAAGCGCATAGGACCTGTAGTCCACCTCGAACCTCGTCTGATCGTACAGCTTGAAAAAATAAAACCCGGGTTCAAACTTCTTCAGGAGATATTCGATATTCTTTTCGCACTCAACGTCCACCTTCCCCGAAAGCACCACCTTGACCAGGCTGTCAGGCGATATCTTCTCCATGTTAAGCGCATCCCTGATCTTAGCTGATATCTGTGACGTCGTCATGCAGCCCGAGATGTCAACGTCAACCGAATAAAGCCGTCTCCCAGCCTGTGGTACAAGACGATGATTAAAGACACCGCGTTCCGGATCGATATCAAGCAGCACAAAACCGTGTTCTCCGCACTCGTCAAAGCCGCGCCCCTCCAGACATCCCGGGTAACAGTATTTTCCCCTGCCGTCAAGCTCCTCCAGCTTGTAGCCGTGCACATGGCCAAGTGCAAGATAATCTATGCCCCTGTTTCTCAAAGCCTTAAGATTTATACGCTCCCCGCCGTCAAGCGGCAGGCTTTCCGATTCCTGTCCGTGGAGCATGACAATATTAAAGCTCTCAGGATCAAGGAATAGACCGGAGTAAAGCTTTTCTGTGTTTCGGCGCGTAATCTCCGCACCCGTTACGGTAATCCTTCCGTCTGCAAGCGTA
>CANQSE010000172.1 GCA_947626405.1 uncultured Acetatifactor sp.
TCCCAGATTTACAAACGGAGCCTTTCCTATCCTCGGGTATATTCCGTAATAATCCTGAAAAAAGGATGCAGCCCTGTCATAAACTGCTCCCCACAGCTCGTCCATATTCTTATATACGCGGAAGATAGGCTGTGTAGAACATCCGGCCTTTGCCGCCACCCTTCTGGCCGTCACGCTTATAAAGCCTTCCTCTCTGGTCATGTCAAACGCCGTGTCCAGAATCATCTGCATGGTTATAGTTTCTTTTCGCGCCATATCGTTCCCCTTCCCTATAAGACAGACCTGTTGACGTAACATTATAACACTTGTTATTTTAATCTGAGTCAAGCGCGTTGTCAAGAGATATTTGTGCAAAAACGGCGGCGAACCTGTAAAAGGTCGCGCCGCCGCGTGTAAATTGCCCTATAAATCACCGTGCAGGTAAAATATTTTGTCAGACCGGATATGCGCCGTTCTTCGTGTCGGCCTGTGTCATATCCACCTTCTCCTGCTGCGCCTGACGGTACTTAAAGAAGTCGGTTGCAACCTGAGGGAACAGAGCATAGCTCAAAACATCCTCGTCCTGCTGTTTCCATTCCTTCATCTCGCCTTCCAGCTTATCCATCTCATTCTCAAGCATATCAGCGTAACGGCATGTGATACGCGTCTCGCCCGGAATGACTTTGTCTATAACCTCCTGGCTCATGGGTTTAACGGTCTGGCCGTATTCACCCCTCAGAACAGCCTTGGTTTCCTTTGTTGCCATCTTGTATCTCTCTCCCATGAGTACGTTAAACACAGCCTGTGTACCCACGATCTGGGAAGAAGGAGTGACAAGAGGCGGCTCTCCAAGATCCTTGCGGACTCTTGGAATTTCCTTGAGCACGTCATAATACTTATCCTCAGCGTTCTGCTCCTTAAGCTGGCTTACCATGTTGGAGAGCATGCCGCCGGGAACCTGATACAGCAGAGTCTTGATATCAACGCCCATAACCTTGGGATTTAACAGGCCGTTCTTTAAGCACTCGTCTCTGTAAGGACGGAAGTAATCCGCGATCTCCGCGAGCAGATTCTGGTCGAATCCTGTGTCGTATGGCGTTCCCTTGAATGTCTCCACCATCACCTCTGTTGCGGGCTGCGACGTTCCCATTGCAAAAGGACTCATGGCTGTATCGATAACGTCCACCCCTGCCTCGACGGCCTTCAGGTATGTCATACCGGCCACTCCGGAAGTATAATGAGTGTGAAGCTGGATGGGAAGCTTGGTCGCGCTTTTCATTGCCGAAATCAGCTCGGAAGCCTTATAAGGCACCAGCAGACCCGCCATGTCCTTGATACATATGGAATCTGCGCCCATTTCCTCAATTTTTTTGGCCATATCGGTCCAATATTCAAGAGTATACGCGTCTCCGAGGGTGTAGGACAGCGCAACCTGCGCATGTCCTCTGCCCTCCTGCTGCTTCATCCTGTTTGTGGCGTTTACAGCCTCCTGCAGGTTGCGCAGGTCGTTCAGGCAGTCAAAGATACGTATGATATCGATACCGTTAGCGATTGACTTCTGTACAAAAGCATCCACGACGTCGTCAGCATAGGGTCTGTACCCGAGGATGTTCTGTCCGCGGAACAGCATCTGGAGCTTGGTGTTTTTGAAGCGGTCGCGAAGCTTCCTGAGGCGGTCCCACGGATCTTCCTTAAGGAAGCGCAGTGATGCGTCAAAGGTCGCACCGCCCCAGCACTCTACTGAATGATAGCCGACTTTATCCATCTTTTCAGCGATAGGGAGCATAAATTCGGTAGGCATCCTGGTGGCGATCAGAGACTGATGCGCGTCACGCAGAATGGTTTCCGTTATTTTTATCGGTTTCTTTACTTGTTCTGACATTTGCGTGTTTCCTCCATTTTATATGATTCGATAATATGTCCCTGACACATGACAGGCGATTTTTTTAAAACACTCCGAAGATAGCCATAAAGGTTCCGGCCGCCACGGCGGTTCCAATAACGCCGGCCACGTTAGGCCCCATTGCGTGCATGAGCAGGAAGTTTGTGGGATCGGCCTGGGCTCCTACCTTCTGAGAGACACGCGCCGCCATAGGCACTGCGGATACGCCTGCCGAACCGATAAGCGGATTCACCTTTCCCTTTGTTATAATACACATCAGTTTTCCGAAAAGCACTCCGGCCGCGGTTCCGAAAGCAAAGGCAATTAGTCCGAGGATAACGATCTTTCCGGTATCCCAGTTCAGGAAAGCCTCCGCGCTTGTGGTTGCGCCCACCGAGGTTCCAAGAAGAATTACGACAATGTACATCAGGGCGTTTGAAGCGGTCTCCGTGAGCTGTCTCACCACTCCGGACTCCCTGAACAGGTTGCCAAGCATCAGCATGCCGACCAGAGGAGCCGTGGTAGGAAGGATCAGGCAGACGACTATCGTCACGATTATGGGGAAAAGGATCTTCTCAAGCTTGGACACGGGTCTTAACTGCGCCATCTTGATCTTTCTCTCCTTCTCGGTTGTGAGAAGCTTCATGATAGGCGGCTGTATAATGGGCACCAGCGACATGTAGGAATACGCCGCCACCGCGATAGGACCCAGGATTGCCGTCTGTCCCAGCTTACTTGCCAGGAAAATAGATGTGGGGCCGTCAGCTCCTCCGATTATTGATATTGCTGCTGCCGCCATATCGTTGAAGCCGAGGGCTATTGCTCCGAAATATGCTGCGAATATACCAAACTGAGCCGCAGCTCCCAGGAGGAAGCTCTTGGGATTTGCTATCAGCGGACCGAAATCGGTCATGGCGCCGACGCCCATAAATATCAGCGAAGGCAGTATCGCAAGTTCATCCAGCTTGTAGAAATAGTACAGAAGTCCGCCCGCACCGTTTGCGGCGTCCTCCGCGTGAAGCATGATGTCGGGATAAATGTTTACCAGCAGCATGCCAAAGGCTATGGGGGTCAGGAGCAGCGGTTCAAACTCGTGCCGGATAGCCAAATAAAGGAAAATACATGCGACAACGATCATCACGTAGTTTCCAACCGTCAGGTTAAAAAACGCCGTCTGATGAAGAAGGTTGTTCAGCGTAGAGCCTATATATTCCATTTGTTCCTCTTTTCCGCTGCCGTCAGGCAGCTTTTATTCATGACAACAGGAAAATCCGCAGAGCGCATCTTCCGTTGTTGTTTCATTCCCTGGCCTGACTCAGTTCATGGTTGCAAGCAGAGCGCCCGCTTCCACCGCGTCGCCAACCGCCACATCAATGCTTGCGACGGTACCGTCCTGGGGAGCCACCACGGGGATCTCCATTTTCATTGCTTCCACGATCACAACGGCGTCTCCTGCCTTGACTGACTGGCCGACGCTGGCCTCGATCTTAAACACCTTTCCTGCGGCGCCTGCTTCGATTCTCACACTGCCTGCAGCGCCCTTAGCCTGTGCCGGCGCCGGTGCGGGAGCAGCCTTTGGTGCCGCCTTGGGAGCAGCAGGTGCCTTTGCGGCCACAGGTGCGCCTGCAGACGCGCCCTCCTCAACCGTTACATCATATACGTTTCCGTTTACTGTTATTGTATAATTTTTCATTTTTTACCTCCTTTGGCGTGTTTTGGCACGCATATCAGTCGAAATTTTTTCTGCCGTTTAAAAACGGCTCAGCATATTTTCGGTTTTTGTCAGGGTTCTTTTTAACGGCGTCTGCGTATTGAACGGACGACAAATCCGTCAGCGCCGGCCGATCCCTCATAGGCCGCAACTGCTGCGGCTATAACGGCAGCAAGCTGCGTATCATCCTCAGACTCGCTGACTTCAGAGATCTGCTCCGCTGCGTCTTCCGTCTCCGTCACGGAAGATACTTCGGTCTTTGCAGTCTTACGCTGCTGGGCTTTTTTCTGAAGCGCCGGAATAATCCTGAAGCATGATATGATACAGCTTATCAGAATCAGTACGGCAAACACCGTTCCCATTCCAATCACGGTGTTTAACGCCGCGCCCCCCATAAGCTCTCCCATTGAGGATATGGGATTGAGAGCCGCCGATTCCAGCTTATAAAACATATCGTTTGACATTATCACCTCGGCAGTGGCGTTTTTCTTCTCTCCGATAACTTCCACGTCGACGATGATCTGCTTGTCGTCAATCTTTACCTGAGCGTTTCCTATTCCGGTGATATTTCCCATGGACTTCCTTGCGGAAATAAAGGAGTCAACGGCTTTGATAACGGCATAGCCGTCCGACTCGAATCCCCAGTTGGCGCCGCAGATATACGCTATCTCCTCCGCCGTGTACCCCTCAAAAAAGTCCGAGGCGTCCGCGTTGGCAAGCTGATTGAACAGATCGACCTCCTGGACCGCAAGCTGCTGGGCGTTCTGCATCTTATACTGCTCGTATTCCGTCGGCCCGCTGTCCTTCCCGCAGGCAGTCAGTCCCAGGATGCAGACAAGCATACATACAAATGTGAGAAATTTCTTCATCTTGCTATTATCCTTTCTACACTGTTCCGTGCTTTTTTGCGGGACGATCCTCGCTCTTTGTAAAGAGCATCTCAAAGGCTCCGATCACATATTTCCTCGTGTCGGCGGCCTCCACGATCTGATCCACGTACCCTCTCTTAGCCGCGCTTTCAGCGCTGAGCTTCGTGGAGTCGTACTCGGCGGCCTTCTCGTTTATAACGTCTGCTCCCTGACCGTCATACATTATCTTTGCAGCGAGCTTTCCGTCCAAAGATAATGTATGA
>CANQSE010000173.1 GCA_947626405.1 uncultured Acetatifactor sp.
TGAGGAGCTGACACCCGCTCTTGCCATTCAGCTTGGACAGGTGGGAGCGTATGTGCTCACAAAGGAAAAAGAGCATAAACCGACGATCATGGTGGGAGTCGATACGAGGATTTCGGGAGATATGCTGGCCAACGCCCTTATGGCCGGAGCCTGTTCCGTGGGTGCAAACTGTGTCTACGTGGGAGTTATTCCCACGCCGGCCGTCGCGTACCTGACACAGAAATATCGGGTTGACGCCGGTGTTGTGATATCTGCTTCCCATAATCCGGTAGAGTTTAACGGAATTAAATTTTTTGACGGCAACGGTTACAAGCTGCCGGACGCTCTGGAGGATGAGATCGAGGAGCTTATAAGGGACGATATGCGCGGAATAAAATTTCCCATCGGACCCGGGGTTGGAAAGATAAAGTACCGCACGGACGCAAAGGAGGAATATATCAATCACTCCGTAAAGGCGGTTCCGGTGGATCTGTCCGGACTTAAGATTGTGGTGGACTGCGCCGAAGGCGCATCCTATTATACCTCCGTGGAGGCGCTTAAGGAGCTGGGCGGCAGCGTTGTCGCCATTCACAATAACCCCGACGGCACAAATATAAATTCAAGCTGCGGATCGACCCATATGGAGGAGCTTCAGGCAAGAGTGGTATATGAGAAGGCGGACGTGGGCCTGGCCTTTGACGGAGACGCGGACAGACTGCTGGCCGTGGACGAAAACGGTAAGGTCGTGGACGGCGACCAGATCATGGCCATCGTCGGAAATTATATGAAAGAGCACGGGAAACTGAAAAATGACACTATTGTCGCAACGGTGATGAGCAATCTCGGCTTTTTCCTCATGGGAGAAAAAAATGGTATCTCCATCGAGCAGACAAAGGTCGGGGATCGGTACGTGCTTGAGAGGATGAAGGAGATCGGCGCAAGCCTCGGAGGCGAGCAGTCGGGACATATTATTTTCCTGGATGAAAACACAACCGGCGACGGGCTTCTCAGCGCACTCCATCTGCTTCAGGTTATGGTTGACACTGGAAAGAAGCTTTCTGAGCTGTCTAAGATCATGGAGGTGCTCCCGCAGGCGCTTGTCAATGCCAGGGTGGCGGATTACAAAAAGCACAAATATATGGAATACCCCGTCATTGTGGACGCCATTAAGGAGCTTGAGAAGAAATTTGAGGGACAGGGCAGGGTGCTTATAAGACCGTCCGGAACAGAACCTCTCGTGCGTGTTATGATCGAGGGAAAGGATCAGGAGATTATCCGGCGGGAGGCGGAAAAGCTGGCCAATCTTATTCAGGATGTGATGTTTTAAAATGTTTTGGAACGTAACGGATTTAACGGTTACTTTGGGCTTGTAATTAAACGGCAGTCATGTTACAGTATATAAAGACGTTACAAATGGACTGAAGTTCAGAGGAAGGTATCGACTATGGTAAGTAAGAAGGTAGTTATTAAAAACCCTACAGGGCTTCACCTGCGTCCGGCAGGTATTCTCTGTAAGGAGGCCATGCAGTTTAAGTCGCTGATTACGTTTTCTTTCCGCGGAAACACGGCGAATGCCAAGAGTGTTTTGAGCGTTTTGGGGGCATGCGTAAAATGCGGAGATGAGATCGAGCTAATCTGCGAGGGCGAGGATGAGCAGGAAGCGCTTGACACCCTGATGCAGGCCGTTGAGAGCGGATTGGGAGAATAGAATAACGAAGCATAAAAACGGGGCTGTGCGCAGCCCCGCTTTTTTAACGAAATGTAAAATTGTCTCCGTTTAATACAATACAAACCATTGTTTTTCCGGTATTTAATTCTATTTCGTTTCCGTTGTCGTCATAATATCTTGTCGCTCCGTAATCACTGTTCTTTTCCCAGTTCACATGAATCCCTCTGCCGTTTGTGAAAAACCAGCCGTCCATGGTGTTGTCATGACAGGTGAAGGCCATGTACCCGTTGTCGTCCAGCTCCTCATAGGTGACGTTCTGTACAAGAATGTTCTTAAAGGAAAGCTGCTGTCCGGTGGCGGCGTCCATATGGGGACCGTCCTCTCCGCCCAGCAGGTGCTGGCTGCGGTAGTAAAGCCCATCGGATTCATTGTATTCAAAATAGCTCCTTGTGAGAGGATAGCAACCCGACATGTCAATGTAAACCGCGCTTTTGGCGTCTTTCCGTACTGGGTCAGCGTGTTTGGGTTGGAATCATCCGCAAAACGGTAATGCTCCCTGTCCGTCAGATCCCTGTATGTCAGAGAATATCCCTTTTTGGAGACAACGCCTAAAATTCCCTGGCCCGTAGCATACAGGTTATGGGGTACGGAACGGCTCCCGTCCCGATAAAATGCGTCAGTATCCGTTCCCTGATGGTCGTTTACGTTCTGGGTGGTCGGCTCGAGAAGCAGATTGTCAATATAATACGGACCGCCGCTGTGGACAAGAATGGCATCCCATTCAAATGACCAGTATGCAAAATAAGTGCGAAGACTCCGTATATTGCCGATAGGGTTTAAATCCGTCCAGCCCTCAAAAATCCCCATCAGTCTCGTCATGCGTCCCTCAACGTTCGCCTCATACAAAACGGAGGCTTCGGACAGATTATACTGCGGCAGCGCATTGACCTCGTTTGGAATTATAACAGCGATTGGACGCGTCTGCGCCGTCCCCTCAGCCACCCACTCGTTTGTCAGGCGGCTCCGCGCCATTCCGTCGTGGGAAGGCTCGTCATCCTGCGAAGATGTATCGGGCGGTTCGGTGCCCTGTGCGCCGTCTGACTGTTCTCCGGATTCATCAGGTGAAATAATGGGTGAAGGAATATTGTCGGTGTTTTGCCGGCTGCAGGCACATAAAAGTATGGCGGCAAAGGCAATTAAAAGCCGTATTTTCAGCCGGATTTCTGGTTTTGTTTTCATAAGTCACTCCTTATCCGCCGGGCGGATATCTACAGGATATTTTAACATAATCTCTCCGGTTCGTCAGCATGGACGTAAAAAATTAATATTTTTTTATAATATGCCCATTCGTCTTATTTTGCTTGCATGGCTTACTGCGAAATAGTATACTGTTTTTGTTTTAATTTAAAATTTTAATTCAAGAAATGCTTTTCATATGTTCCAATATCTGGTAAAATTATATTGTTCACAAAAGATAAGGGCTGTCTCAGTTGAAAAGGAAGGGGATTTTTAAGTGGAACTCAGTGTTGTGACAGATTGCGAACTGGAAAGGTATATTACCGAAATTATGCTGGATATTGGGGTTCCGGCACACCTTAAGGGTTATCATTATCTCAGAGCTGCCATCATGTTGTCGGGCAGAGACATGGAAGCGGTGAGCAGCGTGACAAAGCTCTTGTATCCTACCATTGCAAGACGTTTTCATACTACGGGGCAGAAGGTGGAAAGAGCTATAAGAAATGCGATTGAAGTCTCATGGCAAAGAGGAAACGCGCGGACCTTTGAAAAGATGTTCGGTTATTCCGCACAGTCGGGCCGCACCAGACCTACAAACAGCGAATACATAGCGAGAATAGCGGATAAGGTGCGTCTGGATATCAAGGCTATGTGACTACGGTACTGCTGCAGCTAATGTTGAAAAGCCCTGATCGGAGTGAACGAATGGCAGCCGGCAGAAGATTCTGCCGGCTGTTGTCCTGCAGAGAGATACTGCGGGAGGAAAGAGGATTATAATGTGGATCTTGTTTGCGGTATGTATTCTTACTGTGCCGTGGATAATAGGAAACGGATGTCTCTGCCTTTTTTACGGGAAAAGCAGGGACGTCAGACTTTCCGGCTGGGACGCTCTGCCGGCGGGCTGGATCGCGCTGATCGGCACAGCGGAGGCCGTGCATCTTGCGGGGATGTTTTTGGGGGCGACGCTGAGTTTATGTACCGCGCTGTTTTGCGCATTGACGGTAATTATGCTTTTGGTTTCGCTGTATGTTATCATCAGGAGCGGGAAGCCTGTTTCAAAACCGGACATTTTTTCCGTACTGCCCGCATTGTTTTTTCTGGGGCTGGCCGTTTATATTCTGATTTGGGCCAGGCCCTGTTTTTACAGGGATATGACGCTGGAGACCGTGCAGAGCTTTCTGTACACTGACGGCATATACAGGGTGAATCCCCTGACGGGAGCGCCCTACGAGGCAGGCAGTCCCCTGCGCTATCAGATTCTCTGTCTTCCGACGCTTTACAGTATTTTCTGCAGGCTTTCATCCTTATCACCGTGGATCATGATGACGCGCGTCGTGCCGCTTATTATGCTTGCCAACTGTTACGGAGCCTTTTTTTGTATCGGAAAAAATCTTTTCCCTGAATCCGCACGGCGCCGGAGCTGTTTTTTATGCGCCGTGGCCGCGATTCTGTTGATCGGAAATTATTCCGTGGGTCTGGACGGATTCGGGATCCTCTCCTGCGGCTGGCTGGGAACCAGTATCCGAAACGGAGTCCTTGTGCCTTACCTGATCTCGATGTGCCTTGAAAAAAAACGGATTATGATGCTTTTGTGCATTGCGGCGGAAGCCTGTATCACATGGACCCTGTATGGGGCCGGTGTCTGTATCGCCGTGGCCGCGGGCATGGAGCTTGTACTTCATATATTTGAAAATCCCCGGAAGCTTAAGGGTAGTGTCAAGTAACTTATGAAAAATTAGGTCGAAAAGAAAAGGCCCAAGTGAACCTTGAAAATAGCAGATGCT
>CANQSE010000174.1 GCA_947626405.1 uncultured Acetatifactor sp.
TAGTGTATACTTGGTGTGTGTGCAAAACACGCCAAAGGAGGTAAAAAAATGGAAAAGATAGCAAGTTTTACAATTGACCATATCAAGCTTCAGCCCGGCATCTATGTCTCCAGAAAGGATACGGTGGGTTCCGAAGTCATTACCACGTTTGATCTGCGCATGACAAGCCCAAACGAGGAGCCGGTGATGAATACCGCTGAGGTACACACAATAGAACATCTCGGGGCCACCTTTCTGCGCAATCATCCCCAGTATAAGGATAAAACCATATACTTTGGCCCAATGGGCTGCCGCACCGGCTTCTATCTTCTTCTGGCCGGGGATCTGGCATCCTCCGACATAGTTGAGCTTGTAACGCAGATGTATGAATTTATCAGAGACTTTGAAGGTCCCGTGCCGGGCGCGGATCCAAAAGACTGCGGGAATTATCTGGATATGAACCTTTCAATGGCGAAATATCTCGCAAAAAAATATCTTGACAACGTGCTGTACGGAATCGACGAGAGCAGACTTGTATACCCTAAATAAGATAAGAAAGGAATTAAATTTGATATGAGCAAGATTGGTATAATCGGCGCAATGGAATCGGAGGTGGAATCTCTCAAGGCTGATATGGATGTCTCCGGAGTGGAAAAGAGAGCCGGTATGGATTTTTACGAGGGCAAGCTCAACGGAGCCGAAGTTGTTGTGGTAAGAAGCGGTATCGGCAAGGTAAACGCCGCTCTGTGCGTTCAGCTTCTGGCGGACATTTTTCAGGTCACTCACGTTATTAATACAGGTGTGGCAGGTTCACTCAATCCCAAGCTTGACATCGGGGACATTCTGATCTCCATCGACGCTCTCCACCACGATATGGACGCAACTATCTTTGGCTACAAGCCCGGCGAAGTTCCACAGATGGGCTTCAGGGAATTTCCTGCGGACCGGCGCATGGCGGAGCTTGCAGTGGCCGCGTGTAAAAAAGTAAATCCCGATATTCACGCCGTCATGGGACGTGTGGTAAGCGGCGATCAGTTTGTTTCCAGCAGGGAGGTCAAGGACCGCCTTATCGAAATGTTTGACGGCGACTGCACTGAGATGGAGGGCGCTTCCATAGCTCAGGGAGCTTATTTAAACGGGATCCCATTTGTGATTATACGCGCCATTTCCGACAAGGCTGACGACAGCTCACATATGGATTATCCGTCCTTTGAAGCCGCGGCGGCAAAACACTCAGCGGCGCTTGTAAAAGAAATGGTCCGGAGCATTTAAGCTTCGGACCCTTCTGTTTTTTCCTCTTTTTTTCTGAAAACAAAAAATTTGCTAATCACATAATTCGCAATCACGACAAGCACCGCCACCAGAATCCTCGACACCGCTTCGTTTATGCCAATCACATTCACCAGAAGCACCATCATTACCGCGTCCAGCACCCAGGTTGACACCCTGCCTCCGGAAAACTGGAAAAATTCCCTGACGATGGCGGGGTCCTTGCTTTTGAATACATACTTACGGTTCATCGGATACCCGAACAACACTCCCACAACCCACTGGATCACGCTAAGCGTCACATTCTGCCAGACTATATGCGCGTCAAGAATTGTATAGGCACAGATAAACCATGATGCCCATGACACAATCGTGTTGAGGACCCCAACTATAAGATATACTATGATTTCCTCATATTTTGAATATAATGCCTTGTATTTTTCAATCATCCGTCGTCCGTTTCCTTAGGCTTTCACTTGAAGTCCACTTTGGGTTCGCCCGGCTTTTGACCGGAGTTCAAACTACCACGTTTCTCTCGCGTCCCTCTAAAAAAGCCTCGATATTCTTATATGCTTCCTCGACACATCGCGTTCTGGCCTCCAGACTTGCCCAGGCAAGATGCGGCGTGATAATAAGGCGGGTGCTGTCCTTAATGGATGAAAGCGGGTTGCTCTCCTCCAGAGGCTCCCTCTCCACCACATCCAGCCCTGCCGCGGCGATCTCGCCGGATTGCAGCGCATCGTAAAGATCGCGGTTGTTTACGACCTGCCCCCTTGCAACATTGATTAAAACAGCGGTCTTTTTCATTTTTCTCAGCGCTTCCGCATCAATAAAATTTCTTGACAGGTCGCTTAACGGACAGTGCAGTGAAAGGAAATCGCTTTCTGCAAAAAGTGTTTCCCTGTCCACACGTTCGTATTCGGCACAGGCGCTGTTTCCTGTTATGGAATAAAATATCACCCTGCATCCGAATGATTCAGCAATCCTCGCAACACGCCTTCCTATATTGCCCATTCCCACAATTCCCCATGTCTTTCCCTCCAATTCGGTAAAGGGAATGTCAAAATTGGAAAATCTGTCCTGGGCGCTGTAGGCTCCCGATTTTACATACGCGTCATAATAAAACAGCTTCTGACTGAGCGAAAGAGCCAGCGTAAAGGTGTGCTGGGCAACCATGGCGGTACAATAATCCCTTACGTTAACCACCCTGATTCCTCTCGCCCTGCAATACTCAAGATCGCAGTTGTCATATCCCGTGGCAAATTCGCAGATCAGCTTTACGTTGGGAGCATCCCTTAAGGTCTCCTCCCTGAGCGGCGACTTGTTGGCGATGACGATATCCGCATCCCTCACCCGCTCTTTTACCTCCTGCGCCGTCACAGTGTTTGGATAAACGATCACTTCGCCGAATCTGCTTATACAGTCAACCGGTACATCTTCCCCTACGCTGTTTCGCTCCAATATTACAATCTTCATCATAATCCTCAATTATCCCGCTTACTGCAGCCTGGCCGTCATAGTTTCCCTCTGGCCATCAGTTCCCCGCTTACTGCAGTCTGGCCATCAGTGCTTCCCTCTGCTCCTCATAGCCCGGTTTACCCAGCAGCGCGAACATATTCTTTTTGTAGCTTTCTACGCCGGGCTGGTTAAAGGGATTCACTCCCAGCAGATAGCCGCTTACGCCGCAGGCAAATTCAAAGAAATAAAACAGCTCTCCAAGGTAAAATTCGCTTACCTGAGGAATATGTATCACGAAATTAGGCACCTGGCCGTCGGTATGTGCCAGAATTGTGCCGTTCATGGCGCTCTTGTTCACAAAGTCAACCGTCTTTCCCGCCAGATAATTCAAGCCGTCAAGATCCACGGGCTCCGTGCCTATTACGATCTCCTCTCTGGAGGTCTCCACATCCAGCACGGTTTCAAACATTATTCTCGCGCCGTCCTGGATAAACTGTCCCATCGAGTGAAGATCGGTCGTGAGATCCACGCTTGCGGGGAACAGGCCCTTGTGATCCTTTCCTTCGCTCTCGCCATAAAGCTGCTTCCACCATTCAGAGACATAGTGAAGGGCAGGTTCGTAATTGGCCAGAATCTCAACGCTCTTTCCCTTTCTCAGCATGATATTGCGAAGCGCGGCATACTGAAGCGCGTCGTTATTCTCAAAATCATTCTCCAGGGCTCTCTTTCTTGCGCTTGCGGCGCCCTCCATCAGCTTTCCTATATCCGCTCCGCTTACAGCGATCGGCAGAAGCCCCACAGCAGTCAGCACGGAGAAACGTCCTCCCACGTCGTCAGGCACTACAAAAGTCGCGTACCCTTCCTCGTCCGCCAGGTGCTTAAGACTGCCTCTTGCCTTGTCAGTAGTGGCGTAAATTCTGCCTGCAGCCCCTTCTTTTCCATATTTCTTTTCCAGCTTTTCCTTAAATACGCGGAACGCTATGGCAGGCTCCGTGGTAGTTCCGGATTTTGAAATCATATTTACGGAGAAATCCCTGTCCCCTACCACATCCATCAGATGCTTTAAATATGTCGAGCTGATTGAATTGCCGCAGAAGTAGATCTCCGGCGTTTTGCGCTTATCCTTCCCAAGCACATTGTAAAAACTGTGTCCGAGAAATTCTATTGCCGCCCTGGCACCCAGATATGAACCGCCGATTCCTATCACAATCAGCACCTCGGAATCGCTCCGGATCTTTTCCGCGGCTTCCATGATCCTTCCAAACTCCTCCCTGTCGTAATCCACAGGGAGATCGATCCATCCGAGAAAATCATTTCCCGCACCGCTTCTGGAAGCCAAAACGTCCCTGGCATCCATCGTCAGTTTTTTCATATAGCCGATCTCCTCCTGCGAGACAAAGGATCCGGCTTTCGAGTAGTCAAATGCAACCTGTCTGCTCATATTTCAGCTCCTTTCCCTGACCGCATTTTCCGCGCGGTCTGCCCTCCCATTAAGTTTAGCAAAGAAGCATGGTAAATTCAAGTATAATAACCTTTTGCCACGTTAGCTTTGACTTATAATGCGAGAAATTCCCTCAGGAGCGTTTCAAGTTCTTCACCGCCGTACGACGTTTCCTGGTTGCCGTCGTCACCCGCAGGCACCTGTCTTTCGTTTTCCTTATCTTCCCGATTGTCCGAAAACCTCTCCGCCACGGCCATCAGATCCCTTTTTTCGTCCGGAGTAAGCCGCCCGTTTATCGGCATCACTTCCACGATTCTTTTGCCCCCTGGAGCCGTTCCCTCCTTCTTTGCTGCCTTTGTCCCTTTTGCTCCCCTTGCTGCTTTATCTGCGGAGTCTTTTCCCGTTTTTTTAAACGCGTTGTCAAATACCTCCTCGCCGTAAAGCATTTCTATGTCCTGGCGCGTCACGTCGATCCTGGGTGCGAGATGATTTTCAAG
>CANQSE010000175.1 GCA_947626405.1 uncultured Acetatifactor sp.
TGATTCTCTCCTGAAGCGCACCCATCTCCGTCTGCAGTGTGGGCTGATATCCGACCGCCGAAGGCATACGCCCAAGGAGCGCGGAAACCTCGGAGCCTGCCTGGGTAAACCTGAAAATATTGTCTATGAACAGCAGCACATCCTTGCCGCCCTTGTCTCTGAAATACTCCGCCATGGTAAGTCCCGTCAGACCCACTCTCATTCTTGCCCCGGGCGGCTCGTTCATCTGTCCGAAAACCATGGTGGTCTTGTCTATAACTCCCGACTCCGTCATCTCGTGGTAGAGGTCATTACCCTCACGGGTACGCTCGCCCACGCCGGTAAACACTGAGTATCCGCCGTGTTCCGTTGCAATGTTGCGGATAAGCTCCTGAATAAGCACTGTCTTGCCCACTCCAGCTCCGCCGAACAGACCGATCTTTCCGCCCTTCTGATAAGGACACAGAAGATCCACCACCTTGATTCCGGTCTCCAAAAGCTCCGTATCCGTGGACTGTTCTGCAAACTGCGGGGCCGGACGGTGAATAGGCTCGTAGGAGACGCCTTCCGGCGCCGGCTTATTGTCTATGGGCTGTCCAAGCACATTAAATATACGCCCCAGCGTCTTTTCACCCACCGGAACAGTGATGGGCGCACCGGTTGCAATCGCGTCCATTCCTCTTACCAGTCCGTCGGTGCTTCCCATGGCAATACATCTCACGGTGTCGTCGCCCAAATGCTGGGAGACCTCCACAGTCAGCTCCCCGCCGTCCCTGGTAGGAATCCGGATCGCCTCGTTTATCTCGGGCAGCTTTCCCTCGTCGAAGCGGATATCAAGAACCGCACCCACGACCTGAGTAACTCTGCCTTTATTTTCTCCTGCCATCTCAACCTCTTTCCCGCCCGCTGGCGCAGGCGTTTTATTTACATATTTCCGTTCCGGCGCACATTCTCGTCCGGAAGGCGATTTTTGCGCTCCTATCCAAGCGCTTCCGCTCCGGCAATGATCTCCGTAAGTTCCTGAGTAATGGAGCCCTGACGCGCTCTGTTGTATTTTAACGACAGATCGTCTATCATTTCTTCGGCATTGCTGGTAGCGTTGTCCATAGCCTGCATACGCGCTCCGTTTTCGCTCGCAAGAGATTCAACAAGGGCACCGTATATCAGGCTTGTCATGTACTTCGGCATAATCAGCTCAAGAGCTTCGGTATCCTCCGGCTCAAAGTTCATGACCGCCTCCGCCCTATTATCATTTTCGCTCTTTTCCTCAGCGTCAGCGTCATATTTTACCGGAAGAAGCTTAAGCAGCGTGGGTACATGGCTCACGGTGTTCTTAAACGCGGTGTACGCAAGATAAATCTCCCCCACTTCGCCCGCGGCGAAGGAATCAAGAAGCTGTCTGGAAAGCACCATTGCGTCCACATACGCCGGACTCTCCACGATATCGTTCTGACATGCCTTCACGTCATAGCCATACCTTACAAACGCTTCGCGCCCTTTGTTTCCCAGAGCGTAAATCACTATGTCTTCTTTATTCCATTCGGGATGCCTTGTGACAAGCTTCACCACGTTTGAGTTATATCCGCCCGCAAGACCTCTGTTTGATGTAATGACAACCACAGCCTTTTTAGGCGATGTTCCGGCAGTCAGATATCTGTGTTCGATATGACCCACGCGCTTTAATATGCTGTTTACCGTGTCATACATGCAGTTAAAATATTCCCTTGTCCTCTCTGCATTTGCACGGGCGCGCTGCAGCTTGACGGTTGAGACCAGCTTCATCGCCTTTGTAATCTGCTGTGTCCCCTGTATGCTGCTCCTGCGGCGCTTTATATCACGCATTGATGCCATAGTATATCCTCATTTCCCCAAAAGCCAGGGCTTTTAGTGTTAAAACTGCTTTATAAACTCCTCCAGAGCTTTCTTTAAGGTCTCCTCCGTGGCATCGGAAATAACCTTTTCCTCAGCAATGGCTGCGGGAACCTCCGGATATCTGGTGTCCAGGAACTCAAAAAGCTCGCTCTCAAATCTTGTAATATCCTCCACCGGCACGCCAAGCAGGTACTTGTTTGTGACGGCATAGATGATGATTACCTGATACTGAACAGGCATCGGCCTGTACTGAGGCTGCTTCAACACTTCCCTGATGCGCTCACCCTGGGCAAGCTTCTCCTTTGTGTCGTCGTCAAGCTCAGAGCCAAACTGGGCAAAGGATGCAAGCTCTCTATACTGTGCAAGCTCGGTACGTATAGGCGCCGCAATCTTCTTCATGGCTTTGATCTGGGCCGCTCCGCCCACACGGGAGACCGAAAGTCCTGCATTGATGGCCGGACGGAATCCGGAGTTAAACATCTCTGTCTCCAGGTAAATCTGTCCGTCCGTAATGGAAATAACGTTGGTTGGTATATACGCCGACACATCACCTGCCTGTGTCTCAATTATCGGAAGCGCAGTAAGTGAACCTCCGCCGTACTCGTCGCTCATTCTTGCCGCACGCTCCAGAAGTCTCGAGTGCAGGTAGAAGACGTCGCCGGGATAAGCCTCACGCCCGGGCGGACGACGGAGAAGCAGGGAGAGTGTACGGTAAGCCGCGGCGTGCTTGCTCAGATCGTCGTACACAACCAGGACATCCTGTCCGGCCTCCATCCATTCCTCTCCTATAGCGCACCCTGAATAGGGGGCTATATACTGCAGGGGAGCAAGGTCGCTGGCGGTTGATACCACCACCGTTGTATACGCCATTGCGCCGTACTCCTCCAGAGTTTTCACAATATTGGCAATGGTGGAAGCCTTCTGGCCGATGGCCACATAGATACACTTCACACCCTGACCTTTCTGATTGATGATCGTATCGATGGCAATGGCCGTCTTTCCCGTCTGGCGGTCCCCGATAATGAGCTCACGCTGCCCCCTGCCGATGGGAACCATTGCGTCAATGGCCTTGATTCCGGTCTGAAGCGGGGTGTCCACGCTCTTTCTCGTGATAACGCCGCTCGCCACTCTCTCGATCCTTCTGTAGCTGGATGTCTGGATGGGCCCCTTGCCGTCTATGGGCTGGCCAAGCGAGTTGACAACACGGCCCAGCATTGCGTCTCCCACAGGTACTTCGACGACGCGTCCCGTCGTCTTGACGGTGTCGCCTTCGTTGATGTTCCTTCCGCTGCCCAGAAGCACAACTCCCACATTGTCTTCTTCCAGATTAAGCACCATGCCATACACTTCGCCGGGAAACTCCAGCAATTCACCCTGCATGGCATTTTCCAGTCCATGCACGCGGGCTATACCGTCCGCCACCTGAATAACCGTACCCACGTCGGATACATTCAGTGTGGACGCATATCTCCTGATCTGATCCTTGATTACTGAACTTATTTCTTCCGGTCTTAAATTCATGGATCTGTCGCACCTTTCTTCCAGCCGGTCACCCAAGCTGAATTTGTAATAATTGTTTTGTCAGGCTCTCAAGCTTCGTGCGGATACTGCTGTCCACGACCCTGTCACCGATACGGATGACCATTCCGCCTATAAGCTCGGGCTCGACGCTGTAATTCATTTCCATCTTTCTGTAAGCGCTTGTCTGAAGAAGCCTGGACTCCACCGCCTCTTTCTGTGCGTCAGTCAGCTCCACCGCTGTAGTCACACTGGCGACTCCAATCTTGAGCTGTTCCTTCACCCTGTCCGTAAAATATGTAAACACCGCGTCAAGGTCTCGATAGCGCTCTTTTGATACGATAATCTCAAGAAAGCTCTCAAGCTCGTCGCTTACCCGTCCCTTAAACACGTCCCGCACCACCTGAAGCTTATCCTGCTTTGGTATGGCCGGATGTTTCATAAGACCGTCAAACTGCGGATTTTGAGCCAGAATATCCCGGATCACCCTGATTTCCTCTGCAAGCTCTACAGCCTTGCCCTCACCGGATTCCATGGCGACCTCAAAAAGCGCTTCCCCATATGTCTTGGAAACTAACTTAGCCATGTTCTGTCACCCATTTCCTTTAAGGTATCGTCGATAAGCTGATCCTGCGCCGCAGCGTCTATGGAAACGCTCACCATCTTCCCCGCCATCAGGGAAGCCACTGCAATGATTTCCCGCTTGACTTCGTCGGTCACCTTCTGCTTTTCAAGTTCCGCCTCCACACGCGCCCTGTCAAGAATCCGGGCCGCTTCCTCTCTGGCGTCCGCAATGATCTGGTTTTCGTTTGCCAGGGCCTTTCTGCGGGCTTCGCTGAGAATTTCCTCCGCTTCCCTGTCGATCTCCTTAAGCCTGCCCTCATACTCCTGTTTCAGGCTGCCGGCCTCCTCCATGTCCCGCCTTGCCGTCTCCAACTCGTTACGGATTTTCTCCTTACGGTCGTTTAACATCTTTCTGGCAGGGTTAAACAACAGATAGCTCATCAGCAAAAACAGGAAAAAGACGGCAATTATCATCAGGGCGGCGTCGGCCACCAGCTGCCAGTCCAGATCAAACAGCCTTGACATTGACTGTTCTCCTGTCAATAGTATCATGTTTCCTCTTTTCCGCCGCCTTCCGGCAGCTTTCAAATTCGGACATCCGGCGCCGCACAGCATGTCGGGGAGCCGAATGTCTTATTCCTCCTGTCCGGAGCCGCGTCAGGGCAAAAGGGGCTTTAAGAACAGCAGAAGGAACGCGATCAGCAGA
>CANQSE010000176.1 GCA_947626405.1 uncultured Acetatifactor sp.
TTAGATACACGACCCACATTGTAGCCGTCCGCAATTGACGCCGTAACAGCCACATATCTTGTCTGCTCCGCCCTGCGTATCGAGGAAAGCGAGCTTGCAGGCGCAAAGTCAGCGATCTCTCCAAGCGGAACCTCAACGCTCTGTCCGTTCTCGTCCGTCCCTGTAATCAAAAGCTCCTCGAGCATTGATCTGGTCAGTTCCATATTGTTCTCATCCATTACGTAAACACTGTAGTCTTTGTCCGCCGCCACAAGCGTTGTGGCGCTTCCCGCGGCTGAAACCCTTGCGCTCACCTGAGTAAACACCTGGGCAACCGTAAGACCGTAATGCACCGCCTCATCCTTGTTTACAGTGATCCGAAGCTCCTCGTCCGCCTCTGTAAGACCGTCGCTTACATCCGCCGTCCCCTCCACGCTCTCGATAATGGCTGCAACCTCTACTGCAATTTTCTGGATTGTGTCGATGTCACGTCCGCGCACCTGAATTGAAATGCCGCTTCCTCCAAGGGCGCTCATATCCATGCTCGAGGTATCGACATCAACCTGTGCATCCAGATTCAGGGCGTTCGTTTTTTCCATGATAATTTCCGCGATTTCCTCATTTGTCATCTTCTTGTCTTCCTTTGTCACCACGTAGATCGTTGAGGAATTGGTGCTTTCTCCGCCTCCTCCCAGCAATGACATCGTAGAAGCCGAAGACATCGCTCCCACATTTTCAACATCGTCGATTGACCTTATCACATCCACTACCTGATCCGTCACACCGGCCGTATCGGACAGAGCCGCACCCTCGTCTAACGTGACTGTGACGGTGAGCTGCGTGGAGTCCATGTCGGACATAAAGGCCGTTCCGTTTCTAAATGCCAGCGCAACGCTTATCACCAGAAGCACGAGTACAAGGACAATCACAAGAGCTTTTACGTGAAGCGCACCGCGCAGAAGCATTTCATAGAGCTTCACAAGGCCTCCGAATATTTTCCCCTCTTTTTTCTCCTTTGAGTAAGCAAGCAGCTTTGAAGACATGGCGGGCACAACGGTCAGCGCTATTACAAGGCTTGCAAGCAGTGAATATGCGATAGTAAGTCCCATATCCACAAAGAGCTGCCTTGTGATACCCTCCGTAAACACTATCGGCAGGAACACGCAGACCGTGGTAAGCGTTGACGCCATGATCGCGCCCGCGACCTCCTTCGCGCCCTCCGTGGCCGCCTCTTTGACAGGCAGTCCCTCGCTTCGCATACGGTAAATATTTTCTATTACGACGATAGAGTTATCCACCAGCATACCGATGCCCAGCGCCAGGCCCGACAGCGATATGACATTAAGCGTCACGCCGCTGAAATACATGCACACGATTGCCGTGACAAGGCTGATAGGAATGGAGAAGGCAACAACCATGGTGGGCCTTATATCCTTCAGGAAAATAAGAAGGATCAGAATTGCCAGCCCCGCGCCAAACAGTATATTGTTTATAATGGAATCCATGACAAGGTCGATATAAATTCCCTGATCCATAAGCGGAATCAGGCTCAGCCCCTCATTCTGCTCCATGAGTCTCTCAAAACGCTCTCCCAGCCGATCGGAGACTTCACCCGTCGAATATCCGGTCTGCTTCTGTATGGTGAGCATTACTCCTGCGCTTCCGTTCACATTGCTGTAAATATCCGCCGAGTTGTCAGTGTAAAATACATCCGCCACGTCCCCGAGGGTTATCACAGGCACATCGTCCATGTGCAGATCCAGAAGCGGCATTGCCTTCAGATCATCCACCGTGGACGGCTTATCGCCTACACGCACAAGATAATCAACCTTATCCTCAGTCACATAACCCGCGGGCATGGAGAAGTTCTGCGCCGCCAGAAGTCCCTTTATGGTGTCAACCGTGAGTATATTGCTCATGTCGGCCTGCTCATACGCGCTCTCTTTTGCGTCCTCAAGCTGCTTCCTGCCGTCTTCAAGCTGCTCCTCGGCATCGTCAAGCTGTTTCATCGCATCGTCCATCTGGTCCAGACCTGACTGAATCTGCTGGTCGCCGGCATCAAGCTGACTCTGCGCCACCTCAAGCTGATACTCGCCGAGTGCAATTGATGCCTTTCCGTTGGCAAACTCTATGGCGGCGGTCATCTGCCCCTGCTCTATGGCTGCTATGGCATCGTTGATATCGCTTATCGCCTTGCCAAGATCGGTTATATTCTGTTTTGCCAGAGTCGCGTTTATCATTGCCACGTAGGCGTCATAGCCCATACCGCCCGTCTGCGCCATAAGCGCCGTATTGAGATTTTCTCTCTGGGCCCTTAACGTATCCTCCTGGTCAAGCAGCGAAAGCATCCTTCCGGCTCCGGCTTCGACCCCGCTTAACGCTGTGGTCACCGTGTTCCTTACGGCTTCCGCCGACGCAGGATCCGAAGGATACCATTTTTCAAGCGCCATAGCGGCATCAAGGCTCTGCTTGAGCGACGCGTCGGACGCGGTAAGAATACTCAGCATGGCAATGCTTCTTTCAAACTGGGATCTGAGCATACTGATAGCCGTTTCGGCGATCATCTTGTTCTGTTGGGCCTGAATATCGCCGGCGCTTACAGACACTTCACCCGCTGCGCTAACCCACTGGTCAAGATAACCTGAGTACGTACCCGACAGATTGCTCTTTGAAAGCATTTCCATCCCGCTTCTGACCGCATCAAACTGACCGCTTTCCCTGAGCTGGTCTATCGGAGCGAGCGTCGCGTCCAGCTGCTTTACGCCGTCGTTAAGCTGCGCCGCCGTGACCAGTCCGGTCTGCATTGTCTCAAGCTGCGTCTTTGCGGACAAAAGCTGGGTTTTCTGTGTGGCGAGCTGCTTTGCCAGAGCGTTCTGCTGCTCCTCCAGCTCTTTTTTGCCCTCCTCAAGCTCTTTCCTGCCGTCCTCGAGCTCTTTTTTGCCGTTTATTATCTCTTTTCTGTTTTCAATCAGCTCGCTGCGGCCGTCCTCAAGCTCCTTTCTGCCGTTTACGATCTCCTCCTCGCCGTCGTCGAGCTCCTTTCCGGCGTCCTCCATCTGTTTATCAATGGCGGCAAAAACAAGAGCGTTCATCTCGTCAACCTTTTCCTGACGGATTATGACATTGACGCTCTCCTCCAGAAGTCCGGTTGCGTTTACGCTCGCAACGCCCTCGATGCTCTCAAGCTGCGGCATGATCTCGTCCTGCACATAGGTGCTGATCTGGCCGTAGTCCATACCTTCCATTCCCACAGCCGCAATCATCACTGGCAGCATGTCGGGATTCAATTTCATTATTATGGGATTTCCGATAGATTCGTCCCAGTAGCTTGTGATCTGATCCAGGCTTTCCCTGATCTCCAAAGAAACCGCGTTCATGTCGGCAGTCTGGGAAAACTCCAGAATCACCATGGAATAATTTTCACTGGAAACGGAATTGATACTCTCTATGTTGCTGACGGTGGCCATCGCAGATTCGACAGGCTGTGTAACCGCCGCCTCGACTGTCTCCGGACTTGCACCCGGATATGTAGTGACCACAATCACATAGGGAAGGCTTATGCTTGGCAGCAGATCCGCGGTCATTTTGGTAAAGGAGACAACCCCCAGAATAATGGCCAGAACTACTCCCACCAGCACGGTATAAGGTTTTTTCACACTGAATTTCGATATCATATCTGTTCTCCTCGTCCGACCGGTCGGTCGGTTTACATCGTTGATTATAAGTCCGACGCCCGTGAAAATCAAGATGAGAACAGTGAGAAAAATCTAAAATTTTGATAAAGAACCGAACATCAGTATTTCTTCCAGCATGACGGAAGCATCAAAATCAGCATTGGAAACAGCTCCAGCCTGCCCGCCAGCATGTCAAATATCAGCACACACTTGGAAAAGCCGCTGAAAATAGAAAAGTTACCGGTTGGACCGACCAGGTCAAGGCCAGGCCCGATATTGTTGAGGGTTGCCGCCACAGCCGTAAAATTGGTGGTAAAGCCGTAATTATCAACACTTATGGCAAGCACCGATGCAAACATTAAAACCACATAGACCGAGAGAAACACATTGACTGACCTCATTGTCTCGTGAGCCAGGGGATGACCGTCCATCTTGATCTTTTTGACCATTCTCGGATGAATCATCATTGCGAGCTCCTTGCGCATTGCCTTCATCAAAATGATAAAACGCGACACCTTGATCCCGCCTCCGGTGCTTCCCGCGCAGGCGCCTATAAACATGAGGATCACAAGGATCGTCCTTGACAGCTCGGGCCAGGCGTTGAAATCAGCGGTGGAAAAGCCCGTTGTAGTTATAATGGACGCCACCTGGAAAAAGGCATGCCTCACAGAATCCAGAAACGAGGGATACATTTCGTGGATGTTCCAGACAATCATTGATACGCTGCCCAGAATAATCAGCAGGTACCAGCGCACCTCCTCTATGGAAAACGCCTCCTTAAACTGTCTTCTCAACAGGCAGAAATAAGCCGTGTAATTGATTCCGCTTAGCACCATGAAAACAGTCACCACGTTCTGCGTCAGAGGACTGAATCTCATCAGGCTGTCGTTGTAAATTGCAAATCCCCCCGTCCCGACCGTGCCGA
>CANQSE010000177.1 GCA_947626405.1 uncultured Acetatifactor sp.
ATATCGCAGGAAAAAGACGAGGAAGCCGTGTATGAGATGGTGGAGTCTGAGGAAGAATTGGAATATATATCCAGGGTATTTGAAGAGATCCTGGATGATGTGGATCTATCAATCTAAAAATAACGGAGGTGCAGCTTGAAGAGCGAGAACAAGTCAAAATTGAAGATCATCCCGCTGGGCGGGTTAGAGCAGATCGGGATGAATATCACTGCGTTTGAGTGCGAGGACAGCATTATCGTGGTGGACTGCGGCCTGTCATTCCCGGAAGACGATATGCTGGGGATCGACCTTGTGATCCCGGACACCGCTTATTTGGAAAATAATATTGATAAAGTGAGGGGAATCTGCATTACCCATGGACACGAGGATCACATCGGCGCCCTGCCTTACGTGCTCAAGGAAATCAACGTGCCGGTATACGCCACCAGACTTACGATGGGGATAATTGAGAATAAGCTGAAAGAGCATAACCTTGTGAAAAACACCAAGCGCAAGGTGGTAAAGTTTGGACAGTCCATCAACCTTGGACAGTTCAGGGTAGAATTTATAAAGACAAATCACAGCATTGTGGATGCGGCGGCCCTGGCGATTTACTCTCCTGCGGGAGTGGTGGTGCACACGGGCGATTTCAAGGTGGATTACACCCCCGTATTCGGAGACGCAATAGATCTGCAGCGTTTTGCGGAGATAGGCAAAAAGGGCGTGCTTGCCCTGATGTGCGATTCAACCAACGCCGAGCGCCCCGGTTTTACGCCGTCTGAGAGGACGGTCGGCCGCACGTTCGACACGCTTTTTGAGGAACACAAAAACACAAGAATTTTTGTCGCCACGTTTGCCTCCAATGTGGATCGCGTACAGCAGATTATAAATTCGGCTTATAAGTTCGGGAGGAAGGTCTGCGTCGAGGGGCGCAGCATGGTGAGCATCATCGAGACGGCGCGCAATCTGGAATGTATCAGCATACCTGAGAATACGCTTATCGATATTGACCAGATGAAAAATTATCCCGACGAGCAGCAGGTGATAATCACAACCGGAAGCCAGGGGGAGAGCATGGCCGCCCTGAGCCGGATGGCCGGAGGCATGCACCGTAAAATAACGATTGGAGCGGGAGACACTGTAATATTTTCGTCCAATCCTATCCCCGGAAACGAAAAATCCGTGACAAAGGTAATAAACGAGCTTCTGATAAAAGGCGCGGACGTGATTTTCCAGGACGCTCATGTGTCGGGACATGCCTGCCAGGAGGAGATAAAGCTGCTCTATACCCTGATCCGCCCCAAATACGCAATACCGGTTCATGGCGAATACAAGCATCTTAAGGCTCAGGCAAAAATTGCCCAGAGTCTGGGAATTGACAAGAAAAATATCTTTATACTTTCTTCAGGCGAGGTGCTTGAGCTGGACCGCAGCGGAGCGGACGTGACAGGAAAGGTGCCTGTCGGAGCAATTCTTGTGGACGGCATCGGCGTTGGAGATGTGGGAAACGTAGTGCTGAGGGACCGCCAGCACCTGGCGGAGGACGGCATTATGATCGTCGTTATGAGCCTTGAGCGCGACAGCGGACAACTTGTGGCAGGGCCCGATATAGTCTCAAGGGGATTTGTGTATGTTAAAGAGTCGGATGAGCTTATAGAGGAAGCCAGGCACACCGTGGACGACGCCCTGCAGAGATGTCTTGACAGGGGGATTACGGACTGGGGAAAGCTTAAGAATACAACTAAGGACGCACTGAGCGATTATGTCTGGAAAAAGACTAAGCGCCGGCCCATGATTCTCCCGATCATCATGGAGGTATAAAGGCGGGAGCGCCGGATTTTATGACTGGGCGCGCTGCCTGAATGTGGAGGGACAGAGGAAATATGGATCGTATGGACAGCGCTGCAGATGAGTTTATCGCAGCTATTCGGGAAACGGAAGTTTACCGCAATTACAGGACTGAGCTTGATAAGGTGAAGAACGTGCCCGGGCTAAAGGGGCAGATCGACGATTTCAGAAAGAGAAATTTTGAATTTCAAACCTGTACGGACAACGACTTCGCAAAACTGGACCGCTTTGAAAAGGAATATGAAAATTTCAGGGCAAATCCACTGGTCGCCGATTTTCTTGCGGCCGAACTGGATCTGTGCCGGATGATGCAGCGGATCAACATCCGCATAACTGCAGGACTGGATTTCGAATAGAAAGGTAGGACTATGGACGTTAAAAATATGGTTTTTGCCGTATTGGGCGCGATTTTCAGAGTGGTTGCCGTGGTGGTGGTGGTTTACGCTGTCTACAGGGGCGCGGAGATAAGCTTCGATTACGGCTATCGCATTTTTACGGAGCCCGCCGTTTCCGCCGGAGAGGGAAGGACGGTTACTGTTGCCGTTACCGAGGATATGTCTCCGTCCGACATAGGGAGACTTTTGGAGAGCAAGGGCCTTGTCAGGGACGCAAAGCTTTTTACCCTGCAGTATTATTTTTCTGAATACCGCAAGGACGTGGGAGCCGGAATATTTGAGCTCAGCACTTCCATGACCGCGGAGGAAATTATGGAGGCCATGGTGGTTGAACAGGAGGACGACGAGTCGGACGAGGAATGATAATAGATGAACGTCTGAGTGTTTTTCTGGACTCTCTGGACAGAGATAACGCGCCGTATTTAAACGAGATAGAGCAGGCCGCGCTTAAGGATCGCGTGCCGGTGATCCGCAGACAGACCCAGAGCTTGTTAAAATTTCTGCTTGCGCTTGTAAAACCCGCACAGATTCTTGAAATCGGGACTGCCGTCGGATTTTCGGCGCTGTTTATGAGCGAATACGGGCCGGAGGGCTGCAGTATAACTACTATCGAAAAATATGAAAAAAGGATTCCCGAAGCCAGGGAAAACTTCCGCAGGGCGGGGAAAGAGGACAGGATCACCCTTCTTGAGGGGGATGCCTGCGACGTGATGAAGGGGCTTGAGGGCTTTTATGACCTTATCTTCATGGACGCGGCAAAGGGGCAGTATATACGTTTCCTTCCGGAGGCGTTAAGACTTCTGGCGGATGGGGGAATTTTGGTATCCGACAATGTGCTGCAGGACGGGGAAGTGATAGAATCCCGCTTTGCGGTCACAAGGAGGAACAGGACGATTCACTCCAGGATGCGGGAATATCTGTACGAGTTAAAGCATACGCCCCTGCTCGAGACAGTCATCCTGCCTGTCGGAGACGGGGTGGCGCTGTCTGTAAAGCGCGAAAGAGGGCTTAACGGGTCCGGACAGGGCAGTCAATATGAAAATGATATCTGAAAATAAAGGCAGGCCGGAGCTTTTGATACCGGCTGGCAGCCCGGAGGTTTTGAGGACGGCAGTGATGTTTGGGGCCGACGCGGTCTACATCGGAGGAGACGTTTTCGGTCTCAGGGCAAAAGCGAAAAATTTTACCCCCGATGAGATGGCGGAGGCGATTTCATTTGCACATTCCCACGGCGTGAGGGTTTATGTTACGGCAAACATTTTTGCGCACAACGGCGATCTGGAGGGAGCTGCACAGTATTTTGAACAGGTCAGGGACATGAAGCCTGAGCCCTGTGACGCGCTGATCATATCGGATCCCGGGATATTTTCTATTGCAAAACGCGTCTGGCCGTCCGCAGAGATACACATTTCTACGCAGTCAAATAATACAAACTACGAGACATACCTTTTCTGGTGGAGGATGGGCGCTAAAAGGGTGGTTTCAGCCAGGGAGCTTGGGCTTGACGAGCTTAAGGAGATCCGCCGGCGCATCCCGCCCGAAATGGAAATAGAGAGCTTTGTACACGGCGCAATGTGTATTTCATATTCCGGAAGGTGCCTTCTGAGCAATTATTTCACGGGCAGGGACGCAAACGGGGGAGCCTGTACCCATCCCTGCCGCTGGAAATACGCGGTGGTTGAGGAGACAAGACCGGGAGAGTACATGCCGGTTTATGAAAACGACAGAGGAACCTTTATTTTTAATTCAAAGGATCTCTGCATGGTGGATCACATTCCGGAGCTTATCGAAGCCGGTATCGACAGCTTTAAAGTTGAGGGAAGAATGAAAAACGCCGTATGTGGCGTCCGTCACGCGCGCTTACCGGATGGCTATCGACGATTTTCTTGCGTCGGAGGATGTTTACAGAAAAAATCTGGATTTTTACAGAGCGGAGGTTTCAAAATGCACTAACCGCAGATACACGACGGGTTTCTTTTTCGGAAAGCCTGACGGAGACGCGCAGATCTATGACGAGAGCACATACGTAAACGAGTATATTTACCTCGGGATTGTGGAGGAGGTAAGCCTTTGGCCAGTTACGTCCGGCGGCGGACAGGCATACGGTGCGGGTGTTAAAGATGCGTGTGCGCAGTATGCGGGAGAGAATATTTCCACTGCGCCGGAATCCGCCGGATCTGCAGGACATATGCGCAGGATGATATGCCTTGAGCAGCGCAACAAGTTTTCGGTCGGAGATGTGATTGAGATCATGCGCCCCGACGGAGCTGACAGGGAAGCGGCAGTAATATCAATGTATAACGCCGACGGAG
>CANQSE010000178.1 GCA_947626405.1 uncultured Acetatifactor sp.
ACGCCTCTGTATGCAGGGTTGGAAAATTTTCCTCATATTTCCGCAGACTGATAAAACCGCCCGCCTTCTCGTAGTGCCCTCCTCCGGAGCCGATATCCTGGGCGAGAAAAGCCGCAAGCTCGCTTGCGTTTACCTCCCTGATACAGCTTCGCACCGAAAACTTATAGCCGTCCGGAGCCTGATTGAAAACCACGCAGGTCTTAATTGCGTCCACCTGGAGCAGAAAGTCGCTGATAAGCCCGAGTATGTTGGGATCGCACGGCTGGGCTTTTATCACCGCAAACTCATAATCGTCGTTGTAGCTGTAGCGGATCATGGCAATACCGGCAATCTCAAGCTCCTTAAGCGAAAGATTGGAGTTGCGAAACAGAGTAATCATACTCTTATCCACATGCAGGGCTTCACGCATATCCATATCAAGAGGATTTGAAAGCTCCGAAAACTGATTTGTATCTGTATACAGCCCGTAAAAAAGCGCCGTGCCAAGGTATTCGTCGCTGTCGATATCAAAATCCTCATCCCTCAGCAGCTTCCACACCAGCGTCGCACAGCTTCCCAGATTGGTATTTATGACGCTTACGGGCATCGGCTTCTCGGCCTGGTGGTGATCTATGACGGCAACATTTTCGCATACAAGTCCCGTGACGTTTCCCTCTCCGTACTGGCAGTCTACCGTGACGAGCAGCCCGTCCACGCTGATATCCCCTTCCGCGGGAGGTTTGACATACTCAACCGGAAGCTTAAGCTTTTCCGTCATCAGCCTCAGATTGGACTTCTGTATCATGTTCCTTCCGCTGTATACAAGGCGCACATCCTTTTTTCTGCTTCGGAAATAACAGTATAGCCCGTATCCCGAGGCGAGAGTGTCCGCATCCGGATTGTCATGACACTGAATCGTTATTTTATCGTAAATTTCAAGATCAGATAGTTTCATTCACGCTTCTCCCCGCCCTGCCGTCTCTCAGTGATGGAACAGCCGTATACCGGTGAAGGCCATTACCATATTGTATTTGTTGCAGCAGTCTATTACGGCGTCGTCGCGCACCGATCCGCCGGGCTGGGCAATGTACTTTACGCCGCTCTTTTTCGCTCTCTCTATATTGTCCGAGAACGGGAAAAACGCATCCGATCCGAGAGTCACATCCTTAAGGCCGTCCAGCCACGCCCTCTTTTCCTCCCTTGTAAAAACAGGGGGTTTTACCTTAAATGTTTTCTCCCACACGCCGTCCGCAAGAACGTCCATGTACTCGTCTCCCATATAAACGTCGATGGCGTTGTCCCTGTCGGCGCGGCCGAGGCCGTCCGCGAACTTAAGCCCCATGACCTGCGGCGACTGGCGCAGGTACCAATTGTCGGCCTTTGAGCCTGCCAGCCTTGTACAGTGGATCCTGGACTGCTGCCCCGCTCCGATCCCGATGGCCTGCCCGTCCTTTACGTAACAGACGGAGTTGGACTGGGTGTATTTGAGCGTAATAAGCGCAATTTTCATGTCAATAAGGGCGCTCTCGGGAAGCTGCCTGTTTTCGGTCACGATGTTTGAGAGCAGGCTGTCGTTTACATCCAGTTCGTTTCTGCCCTGTTCAAAGGTGATGCCGTAAACCTGCTTTTTCTCCTGCGGCGCCGGCACATAGTCCTCGTCAATGCAAATCACGTTGTACGCGCCCTTCTTTTTTCCCTTGAGAATCGCCAGCGCTTCATCAGTATACCCCGGCGCGATCACGCCGTCGGACACTTCCCTTTTGATCAGCCGTGCCGTGTCTGTGTCGCATACATCAGACAATGCGATAAAATCCCCGAAGGACGACATCCTGTCGGCGCCCCTCGCTCTCGCGTAGGCGCATGCAAGGGGAGAGAGCTCACCAAGGTCGTCCACCCAGTATATTTTTGCAAGCGTCTCGCTAAGAGGCAGTCCAACCGCGGCTCCCGCCGGCGAAACATGTTTAAATGAAGCAGCCGCCGGAAGTCCCGTGGCTCTCTTAAGCTCCTTTACAAGCTGCCAGCCGTTAAAAGCGTCCAGAAAATTAATATATCCCGGCCTGCCGTTTAAGACGGTGACGGGCAGATCGCTTCCGTCCTCCATATAGATCTTCGAGGGCTTCTGATTAGGATTGCATCCGTATTTTAACTCAATCTCTTTCATATATATTACCATACCTTTCCCGCGCCATAACGCGGCCATTTACCTGTTTTTGTTTACAATTCTCGTCTCGTATTTCCCGGATTCAATCTCCTTGTATCTCACAAACAGGGAAACCTTGTTTTCCGGATTCAGGCTGTCCCACAGCATGTCCGTAAAGGCGTCGATGCCGTCAGGTATCTCAACCGTCTTGGGCTCACCCGAATAGCTCGGAAGCGGGTTCCCGTCATTCATATAGGTGTGGATAAAATGTCCCTCGCCCGGAAGCGGGTCCCCATAGCTGTAAGTAAAGCGCAGACACGAAGACGCATCCAGAGGATTGCTCTTTAAGATTGAAAGCGAATAGCTGTATGCGCCGTCCTGTACCTCAGCCACACCCGATATCCTGGGTGTGTAGTTTGGCACGTCCGGCTCAAACACGCGGCTCCTTAAGGACTCCTCAAAAGTCTTTCCCGCCTTAAGCCCTTCGTAAATCGTGTCGGTCTGATCTCCGTTAGTCACAATTGTCTTACCGCCCAGAACCCTCACCGGCGCATATATTATAAGGCTTGGATCCTCCAGCTTCGACGGATCATACGCCTGAGTCCGGATGCCCTCCCCCTCCGTTACAAATATGCGGTTGCGGCTGTTTGAGCTTCTGCCCATGATAAAATACGCCATAACAGCGCAGCGACCGTCGGGAGACTCACCCAGCACAATTCCCCTTCCGGGATATTCGTTTTTTCTCAGTTCCTCATTAAGTTTAAGCATGACATTCTCCGTTCCAGGCGGATATATCCGCCTTGTTTTATACGTTCACATATTTTTTCTCAAAATCCTCCCTTTTCATGGGACGATCAAAATAATAACCCTGTATGTATCTGACCTTCATCCGGCGCACTACATCGTACTGCTCCTTAGTCTCTATTCCCTCCACGCAGATATTCACGCCGAGCGTTCCCGCCAGCTCCGCAATCATCTTCATAAACGCCTGGGAGTAAGCGTCGTTTGCAAGCTCCTTTACGAAGCTCTGATCCACCTTTATAAGATTAAACGGTATTTCCCTGATATGGTTCAGCGAGGAATATCCGGTACCGAAGTCGTCAAGCGCGATCCCGACTCCAACGGCCCTGATCCTGTTTAAAACCTCCTTCATACGCGCCATATCGTTTATCGCCAGGCTCTCCGTCACTTCAAGCATCAGGTTTGCGGGATTGATGCCCGTCTCCCTGACGGTCTTCTCCACAATGGACGCAATGTCCGTCTGGACAAGCTGCACAACGGACAGATTCACGTTTACCCTGAAGTCAGGGCGGCCGTTTTCATTCCACTTACGGCACTGTATGCAGGCTTCCCTGAGCACATAATTCCCTATCGGGTTTATAAGTCCCATGTACTCGGCAAGCGGGATAAATTCTCCGGGATATATAAATCCCAGTTCAGGACTGTTCCACCTCACCAGAGCTTCCGCCCCTACGCATCGTCCGTCTTCCCTGATATCTATGACCGGCTGGTAGTAAACCTCAAATTCCCTGCATCCGCCGCCGGCCGCGGCCCTCATATCCCGCTCCATGTCAAGCTGTCTGCCTGATACGGTCTTAAGCCCTTCCCTGTATCTTACGACACGGTTTTTTCCTCCCTTTTTTGCCTCATACATGGCAATATCGGCTTTTTTAACAAGATCCGTCACTGAATCCCCCTCGTTGGGAAACGTGACGCTGCCCATGCTCATAGTGCAGTAATAATCCGACTCCTTAAGAAACCACGGCTTTGCGAAAACGCATTTGATGTCCTCCACAATCCTGTCAAATTCCGGATAATTATCAGGCGACACCACGATGACAAACTCGTCTCCGCCCATCCTGTAGCATGATTCCTCTATACCCTTTATCCTCTGCAGCGAGTGCGCGATCGACTTTAACAGCACATCCCCGTACTGATGCCCCAGCCCGTCGTTTATATGCTTAAAATCGTCAAGATCCATGTAAAGCAGCGCTCCGGTCCTGCCGCTCTTATGCGCAAGGTCAACCAGACGCGCCAGATCCCTCTCACAGCACATTCTGTTGTACAGACCCGTCAGGAAGTCCGTGTTTGCCTGCTGCTCTATCTTGCTCTGATATATCTTTTTGTCCGTGATATCATAAAGCGAGTACAGCCTTGCCGGTATTTCGTCAACCCATGATATTTCCTTGTAATAAAGATCGTACCAGCGCTCATTTTTGGAATTATAAATCTCGATACTTCCCCCGTCCGGCAGAGCGCCGTTTTCACCGACAGTCACCTGCTCAAAGCTTCCGTCCTCTAAAAGCGGTTCAAACGCTTCACGGAACATGCGGTTTACAAAAAGCCGCTTCCCTGTTTCCGCCTCCGCCACGTATATTGAGCACCCGAGATGATCCAGCA
>CANQSE010000179.1 GCA_947626405.1 uncultured Acetatifactor sp.
GACCAACAGGGGGAGCCGGTGTTGCTTTGCCGGCAGGAATCTGTAACTTGATATAGCCTTCTACTTTCTTTGCCATTTTGGCACCTCCTAAAATTGTGGTAAACCGCCATATCCCGCCCTTTGGCGAGACCCTGCTGACGGCATTTCGGCGCAGGATATCGGCTGGCGCCGCTCCCGCTCCCACTTTGCTTCCTATATTTACCGGCCGCGGCCGGGAAATAACGTAATCCGATTAGAGCTTTCTTACTTCCGCGAAGCTGATTTCCACAGGCGTCTCCCTGCCAAACAGCTCCACGTTGATCGTGGCCGTCTGCTTTCCAAAATCAAGCTTCTGAACCACACCCACCGTATCTTTCCAGACACCGGCCACCACAGCGATGGTATCACCTTCCTCAAAATCGATGGTCACATTTTCGGTCTTTATACCCAGAGGCTTCATCTCCGCCTCCGTAAGAGGAACCGGCTTGCTCCCAGGTCCTACAAAACCCGTGACACCCCTGGTATTCCGCACGACATACCATGTATCGTCATTCATTTTCATATTCAGGAGAACATATCCCGGAAACATCTTTTTCTGAACGGTCTTCCTTGCACCGTTCTTAAGCTCAACCACATCCTGCATGGGAACTCTCACTTCAAGGATCTGCTCTGCCAGATGCTTATTGTTTTCGATGGTTTTTTCGATATTGGCCTTGACTTTGTTCTCATACCCCGAATAGGTATGGACCACGTACCACTTTGCCTCTGCCATTGGACAGTCCCCCTTAGATTGTTGTCAGGAAATCCACGCCGTACAGCACAATGCGGTCAAGAAGCGCAATGACCACACCCACAACAATCGCAATCGCCACCACTGCGACGGACTGCCTGAATGTGGATTTTCTGTCCGGCCACGATATTTTCCTAAATTCGGATTTCAGCCCCTTGATAAAACCGGGCTTAGCCTGTTTTTCTGCGGAATCTCCCATAATACACCCCTTCGTCTAGTTACTTTGTCTCCCTGTGAAGCGTATGCTTCTTACAAAATCTGCAATACTTCTTAAGCTCCATCCTGTCAGGATGATTTTTCTTTTCCTTTGTGGTATTGTAGTTACGCTGTTTGCACTCGGTGCACGCCAAAGTGATCTTTGTACGCATTTTGCTACCTCCAATCGTTTATTGATAAGCTTTTTTCAAAAAGACAGCATAAAAAAAAGACCTAAAATCTTATCTCGCCTGACTACTATAACACAGACACACCTGCGCCGTCAACTATTTTTTTAGTGACAGTCCAGCCTTTCGTCGTATCCAGCCCGGTACTGCCGATGTTCTCCCGGCAGACCGTTTGAGCACGTCGGCACTTGGCGAGGTACTTTCGAGCCTGGTGTCCGTTACGTGCGAAACCGAGCGGAAGCGCGTCTGCCGGGAGAACATCGGCAGTACCGGGCGTGACTTGCAAGGCTGAACTGATACTTTTTTTATCTGATTTTCCCCTCATCCCCTTGTTTCTTCCTATATAATGTGGTAAAATGTATTCAATTATAAATATAGCGCAAACCATAAAATATAGATCAATACAAATCAGTACAATTAGTATAAATCAGGGAAGAAAGGAGGCCCGGCAATGAGCGCTGTTCTTAACACGGTATACAACAACTATCTCTCCGCTTACGCGCGCAAACCGCTCACACGGTACGATGCGCACAAAAAGAGCGAGCTGCGCAGCGTGTACAGCTCCATTGTCAAAATGAACCGCGACGCCCCCTGGTATCTTCCCACCACCAGCAAGGCAACCCAGAATTACGCGGTTGACCTGAAAGAAAACGCCAGAGGACTTTACAACACCATAGCTCAGCTCGGCGGTCTGGAGGAAAACGGCTTATTCAGCAAAAAAAGCGCCTTTTCATCCGACGAGGACGTTTTGACAGCCGCTTACATCGGGCCTGAGGACGCGGCTTCGGCTTCTCCTTCTCTGGATGTGGAGATCCGTTCGCTTGCATCCGCACAGGAAAATCTTGGACTTTTTCTTGCTGACGAAAAATCCGGACTTGCGCCGGACACCTATTCATTTGACCTGGCCGTCAACGAAATGAACTATGAATTTCAGTTTTCCGTAAACGGCGACGAGACAAACCGCGAAATTCAGGAACGCCTTGTCAGACTTCTCAATAATTCCGGAATAGGTATCAGTGCGGATATCGTGGAATCCGACGGCAGCTCCGCCATCAGGCTTACCTCTGAATCCACCGGTCTTGCGCAGGATAAGACAATGCAGTTTTCGGTAAGCGACGACCGCACCAGCAAGACCCCCGGCACAGTGGCATATTTCGGCCTGGATTACGTAAGCCGCATCCCGTCGAACGCGGAAATCGTGGTAAACGGAGAATCCCGCACGGCCAAATCCAACCATTTCACTGTCGGAAAGATGTTTGATCTGACCCTCAGGGGAGTCACCGAAGAAGGCAGCGCCGTACACGTTGGGCTTAAAACAGACGTGGAATCCCTAACCGACAACATTACGCATCTGGTAGGCGGCTACAACGAGTTTATCAAAGCCGCTTCTTCCTACGTTGACACACAGGCAAAAAGCCGTCAGCTCGTTAGGGAGCTAAAAGGAATTGCCCTGGTTTACGGGAGCCCGCTTCAGTCCATAGGCTTTACAATGGCGGAAGACGGTACACTTGACGTTGACAGGGATGCGCTCCGGCAGACCGCCGGCCAGACAAATGACATTGCGGGAACCTTCGGCTATCTTAAGAATTTTTCCGACATGCTGCTGCGCAAGAGCAGCCAGGTTTCCTTAAATCCTATGGATTACGTAGAAAAGACCGTGGTTGCATACAAAAACCCCGGCCATAATTTCATAAGTCCCTACGCCACAAGCGCATACAGCGGAATGATGTTTAACGGGTACTGCTGATACTTGCTTCAGCCTGCCCGTTAAATTACGTCTGACTGTTAAGCTCCGCACGCGCTAACGACAGCGACTCTGCGATCACCTTATCCATATCATAATATTTATATGAACCCAGACGTCCTCCGAATATCACATTCTTTTCCGACGCCGCAAGATCCGCATACCGACGGTACAGACTGTTGTTTGTATCGTCGTTTACGGGATAATACGGTTCATCCCCGCGCCGCCAGTCTGCCGGATATTCCCTTGTAATCACCGTATCGGGCTGATCTCCAAATTCAAAATGCTTGTGCTCTATAATTCTGGTGTACGGCACGTCACGTTTAGTGTAATTTACCACCGCATTTCCCTGATAATTGCCGCATCCCTCGAGAAATTCCTCCTCAAACCGCAGGGAGCGGTACTGCAGCTCTCCCAGGCGATAATCGAAATACTCGTCTATCATGCCCGTGTAAATCACCCTGTCAAACGTATCCGGCTGCAATTTCTCCCCGTTGCAACGTAAAAATTCCCTGTAATCCGTCTCAAGGATCACCGGAACACCGTCGAGAAGCTTTTCAATTATCCCGGTATATCCTCCCACCGGTATACCCTGATAGCGATCAGTAAAATAATTGTTGTCATATGTAAACCTGACGGGCAGGCGGCGTATTATAAAAGCGGGGAGGTCTCTGCAGGATCTTCCCCACTGTTTTTCCGTGTACCCTTTCACAAGCTTTTCATATACATCTCTGCCCACCAGGTTCAGAGCCTGTTCCTCAAGATTCTCGGGATTTTCCACCGCGGCCTCGCGTCTCTGCTTAAGAATGATCGCGCGTGCTTCATCAGGCGTTTTAATCCCCCACATTTTGCTGAATGTATTCATATTAAAAGGAAGATTATAAATTTCGTCGCCGTATACCGCTATGGGCGAATTTATATAATTATTAAATTCAGCAAAACGGTTCACATAGTCCCATATCTCTTTGTCAGAGGTATGAAATATATGGGCGCCGTACTTGTGGACCTCGATCCCGTGCTGCCTGCCGGTGTATATATTTCCTCCCACGTGAGAGCGCCTGTCAATACAGAGGCATTTTCTGCCCGCTTCCTTCATTTCGTGGGCAAACACCGCGCCAAAAAGACCGGTGCCGACGATCAGATAATCGTATTTCATTTACTCTTTTTACCCTTTGCCCTGTATTTATCAATCTGTCCAAAATCGTCCATAAGCTCAAGGATCTTATCGCGTCCCTCCTGATTCAGTTTTACATAATTCTGCATAACGCGGTTCTCCAGAAGCTTTTCACCCAGAGAAGCATCCCTTTCCAGAGACGAGAAATCCACGGGGTTTAAACTCAGCTTATCGCACATTTTAATTACGGTGCCATACGCCATTCCCTCAATACCGCGCTCCAATGCCGTCACCAGCGTGCTGTAGGGGATTCCCATCTCAAGAGCAAACTGCCGTACGCTGCGATACTGTTTCAGTATTTCTTTTTTTAAGATTTCTGCCTTCGTCATTTTACTTTCCTCCCTGGAATTCCTGGTAGTGTCAAATCCTACCTAAATTTTTGTTACTAAACCTTGTTTTTTCGGGAGATTGCAAATAAAAAGAGCATT
>CANQSE010000180.1 GCA_947626405.1 uncultured Acetatifactor sp.
TCATTACATTGAGCTTAACTCTCAGGCTGTCCACATTCTCAAGCCAGATCCTGCACACGGCGTCTCCGTCCTCCCATTGTGCGTAATACTGGCTTGTCTCCTCATCCCAGTCCGCCTTGTCGAGATACTCGTCCATATTTTCCAGCGTTACCGCCTGATTTGTCACGGAAGTGCCCTCCGTACGCCACAGTCTTGAATAAAACGGAAGCGCGTTTACCACCTTCTGTGACGGCACCATCTCAAGGGTCTTGTCAATCCCGTCGGAAACATACCCTATGCTTGCCACGCTCCCCGGCTCCTGGCTGTTTCCGCCGTGTTCGTCATAGCCCATTATAATCACATAGTCCACAAACCTTCCCTGGATGTCCATCCTGTAATAGCTGTTGTATGCAAACGGCACAGGATTGTCAACCGACAGCACCAGACCGTTCGTCTGGCATAATACGGACAGTTCCTTCAAAAACTGCACGTAATGCTCGCCGCTTTCCTCTGTTACCCTCTCAAAATCTATATTCACACCGTCCAGGCCAAGCTCCAGGGAGGTGCTTATGATGTCATTTTCCAGTTTCTGTCTGGCGGAAGTGGATGAGAGGACCTCAAAGGTGCTGACATCGGAATCTTCCACCTCAAGCCGATAGTTGAAATCATCCCATACGCCCCATACCTTGAGTCCCTTGTCATGCACCGTCTGTACATATTTTTCTTCCGCATAGGAGCGGAAATTTCCCATATTGTCACAGAGACTGAACCACGTCGGAGCAATGACGTTGATTCCGTAGACGCCTTTTGAAATCCTGCACTCATCAAGGACCTCATTCAGTTTTGACGTGCCGCCCGAGGCGCTCCCCACATAGTGCCATCCCAGGCTCACCTTCCCGTCCATCAGAAGCGAAGCATGCTCAGGCTCGGTATAATCATTCACGGGCGTCTCGATGTCAGTGCTCAGATCGCCGAGACGCTTGTTTTCCACGTAGCCAATTACCGAGTCGGATGTCTTTATAAGGCTCCAGGTTTCCATCTGGTCCAAAAGCTCCACCTGTTCTCCCTTTTCAACCTCTTTTAATATGGGGCTTTTGATTCCTCCCATTGTCCTGACCTGAGTGTCCTTAGAGACAGTCATAACCTTCCTGACTCCCCACTCCGTATATACCTGCACGTACCTGTCATACGCAAAATATTCGTAATTCGTAAAGCGCCTCACATAATCGGCCGCAATGTACAATGCCCCGTCTTCCATAAAGCATATCGTATATTCCATATTTTTATCTCCGCCCGCGTCATGGAAGCCGGACTGTCCGAATCCGGCGGTGCATGTGCCCTCCGCGGTGGTGTAGAGCAGCTTTTCTTCCTCATAGTCCGGATAAAAGCCGTCGTTCAGGTATTTATTGACCGTATCGATATCAAAATAGACCCTGCCGTCCTTAAACAGGGCTTTTTCCTCCACCATCTCGTCCTGGAGAACAATGGCCGCCCTGTCTTTTACAGATCCGTAATATTCGTCCAGATCAACCGTCTCCTTACTGTATGCGTACTTGTCCATGATCTGGTCCCCAAAATAGACCCCTCCGATAATCAAAATCAGTATAAGCGCGACGATCACTGGTATTATACGTTTCATTCCTGTACTTTCCTTCCTGAATTAATGTGTGCTTTAATTTGTAACCTCCGCCGAAGACGACAGCGGGTATGATGCAGCTCCCACAGACGTGGTCATCTACATCATACCACACTAATTCCGAATCGTCATTACCCTTTTTTGACGCCGCCCTTTCAGCACGAGAGGCAGCCCGTTTACTTTTCCGGGCGGCGCCGTTTTCATGTCCGACAGGAGCTGGCATAAGGTTTTGTCTAACAGCGCGTCACCCGATCAAAACGTACCTGTTCAATGTCGCCTCTGTCATCAAGCACATAATCCGCCATATAGGGGCTGTTTTCTCGCACGGCTTTTGCAGCGGCCTCTACAGGAAGCGCCGCCCTGCCGTCCACAAAAAGCTCCACGCCGCGTTTTTTCAACAGCTCAAGCTGCCTGTTAAACTCGTCTCTGGCCACGTCCCATTCCGTTACCTTTTTACATTCGTCATTCAAAACATTCCTCCATTTCACGATTTGCCCGGCCAAAAGGAAATGTGATGAATCATTTCCGGGCATTTTTCAGACGGTTTCAAATTTTGTAAGCTCCTTCAGCAGTACGCAAAAGCAAACCCCGAAAAAAACTTGCGTTTTCTACGTGAATTAAACGAATAAAATGAATTATAACAGTGAATATTAGTTGAAATACTATGACCAAGCAGATATCATTGAAAATCCGGTTCTGACTTGTAAGACATCCTTTTGTATATATGTCAGAATCACAAATCTGTCATATAATGTGGTATATATACAATTAATCAAGGATGAAGCGGAACGATCGTTCCTTTTAATCATTAAATCAACCTGAAATTTGAACTGCTGCCTCCTTCCCTGTACAGATTGCGGAAGGAGCTTACGACAATTATTATAGCTTAACAAAATCCTCTTGGCAAGTATTACCTGCAAAAATATTAAAAAAATTTAAACTCAAATCCTGCTATTGACTTAATTGCGGCAAGAGTATAATATACATTTATCCCGACAGGGATGTCACTCGCATGCCTGCAATGCAGAAAGGAAGGTCTGTCGTATGAAAATAGAAAAAGTAAATGATAACCAGATCCGGTGTACCCTGACAAAAGAAGATCTGATAAGCCGTGAGCTAAAGATCAGCGAGCTTGCTTACGGCACCGAGAAAGCAAAGAGTCTCTTTCGGGACATGATGCGTCAGGCCAATTTTGAATTTGGCTTTGAGGCGGAGGACATTCCTCTTATGATCGAGGCGATTCCGCTGAACGCGGAATGTATTGTGCTGATAATCACAAAGGTTGACGACCCTGAAGAACTCGACACCAGATTTTCGAGGTTTGCCCCTTCCGTCACGGAAAGCAGCGAATACGACGAGGAAGACGATGAGTTTGCCGAAGCTTCTTCAGGCGACGTGGCGGATCTGTTCCGCAGACTGCAGCCCGACGCGGCCGATGCCGTTCAGGGCCAGGACAGCTCCGGCGCACAGACGGCGCCAGGCATAGACGGCAGCGCAAGGACAAGAATTTTCCAGATCTCATCCCTGCAGCTTGCCATGGAGGTCTGCTCAGTTATCGCGGGACATTACAGCGGCCTGAGCACGCTCTACAAAGACAACGCAAACGACAGGTATTTTCTGGAGCTGACCCAGGGGGATGAGAACGGCGAGATTTTCGACCGTGTCTGCAACATTGTTTCCGAGTACGGCACCCTTCAGAGACCGATGCCCGCCGCGGGCAATTTCCTGGCGGAGCACTGCGAGATCCTTGTAGGCGGCAGCGCGGTACAGGCTCTCGGGAAACTGTAACCCTCAGGAAACTGTAACCTTCAGGAAACTGTGACCCTCGGGAAACCGCAGCTTTCAAAAACCGTAAATAATAAAATAATAAATGAAAAAAGCGGCTCTCCCGTTTTATCCGGAGAGCCGTGTTTTTCGATATTATCCTGCGTCATACTAAGCCCCGCACAAATGCGGATTAATTTGCCTTGAGGCGTTTTATACGACGGGCGATGAGTAATTCGCGTATGCGATTTCTCATCTGCTATCATGGCGATTTGTGACGCTATGGCACAGATTCACGGTTTTACGTCCGTCCCTTTTTACAGAGCGTTGATCTTCGTCATCAGATCGTCGATGTCCATACCGTGCACCAGCGCAGCCTCCTCAAGCGATTCGCCCTGTGCCGAGGGACATCCCAGGCAGTGCATGCCCGCTTCCATCAGAATAGAAGCTGCATCGGGATTTGCGACAAGGATCTCACCGATAGTCATTTCCTTAGTTATCCGGCTCATAAAATTTCTCCTTTCCGTTATATGCCACGCGGCTTTTTCCCCGCAGGGTACCGCGCTGATTTTTCACTACGTGGATAGTATAATACATTCCCTGAATCCTGGCAAGCTATTCCGGAAATATTAAATATAAACACACTATGAAAGAACTGTTTTGTATAGAAAAAAGTACACTCTTTTCCTTGACTCGCAAATGCGTTTTTCATATAATGAAATCAGGGATTAGCAGTAACGTTTTAAATTACCAGACTAACTAAAATATTGATAGGAGGCATTACAGAATGAGAGCAGAATGGACCGATTTTGTAACAGGCAAATGGGACAAAGAAGTCAACGTCCGCGACTTCATCCAGAGAAACTATCATCCCTATGACGGAGATGAGAGCTTTCTGGCAGGTCCCACACAGAATACCAAGGATCTGTGGGCACAGGTACTCGAGCTTCAGAAGAAAGAGAGAGAGGCAGGCGGCGTTCTGGATATGGACACCAAAGTCGTCTCTACCATTACTTCCCACGGCCCCGGTTACCTTGACAAGAATAAAGA
>CANQSE010000181.1 GCA_947626405.1 uncultured Acetatifactor sp.
GTTGCGAAGTTCAACATTCACCGCGTACCGTCTCACAAGCTCATTGATTTCTCCCTTCCTGCTCTCAAGATACGCGTCATGTCTCGACAACGCAAGCTTTTTAAGCCTTTCGAGTTTGTCCTCTATACCGTTTTTTATCTCGTCTATGCCGCCCACAATGGCATCCTTACGGCTGCCGATGCTCTCCCCCGCCGCGGTAAAAATATTATCCAGACGCTTTTGTATATTCTGGAGCTCTTTCTTTGTATTTTCCATCGTCGCCAGGAGATCCTTAATATCTATGGCCGCCTTAAAGGAAAGGGCAAAATCCATGGCAATAAGCACGGTAATTATGACCGTAATCACCGAAAGCGCCTTGTATGGTATAAGAAACACGAATTTTTCCACCTGCACATGGAGAAACCTTGTCATCATTACGGTGAAAAAGCCCCACAAAAGCGAAGATTCAAGACAGATATGTCCCTTATAATTAAACTTTTTTTCAGAGTAGTCCCAGTAGCGTACCTTAAACAGCTTCTCCATAAGCACACCCGTCACATATTCCAGAGCGGTCGCGCCCACGCATCCTGCAATATACACCAGAAATATATTGTCCTGAAAGGGCTGGGACACCAACAGCATCATGATAGCTCCGCAGCCGTACAGAGGCAGGAACGGTCCCCTCAAAAATCCCCTGTTTGTAAGCTTTCGTGAATCAATAGAAACATATGCGGACTCGAAAAGCCATCCCGCAAAACAATACAGATAAAAAAAGAACATCCATTGGATCATCGTATAAGAATACATATTTTCACCGTCATCTGTACACTTTTGCTTCCACAGACAATTTACCCTTTCTTGTCTCTCTTGGCTCGCCAGACAGTAAAAATCTGCCGAAGCCTCTGACGCTTACCGGCTCCTGAGCCTTCAGCATCCTTGAAGGAGTGCTGCACAGCCTTCCGTTTACAAAAACCTTGCCCGAACGGAACAGCTCCAGACTTTTATCTCTTGAAATATTATATATCTTAGACAATACCGCGTCAACACGCAGCGACTGGACCTGAATGTTTACAGGCTCGGGATCCTTTTCAGGGAGCCCGCAGGCTCCCTGAGTTCTCTCGCACAGCACCATGGTATGGCGGACCTGAGAAAGGTTTTCGCACACAAAATCCGCCACCGTTTCAAGGCAGAACAGATACGCCTCACTGTCGCTCACAACAATGTCGCCCAAAGTCCCCCTGTCAATACCCACATTCATCAAGGCTCCCAGAAAATCACGATGGGAAAGCTCGTCTGCAAATCTGCTGTTCGTCGGGCGTATATGAATACACGCAATGGGAAACGGCACCGAATACCCCATCTGTTTTTCGCTGCCGAACCTTATCACCACACGCTCCGCACCGTTAAAGCCTCCCTCCAGCGTATACCCCGCATACCTGAGTTCGCTCTCAATCTGCCAGAAGGCATCCTGCCCGCTCAACCCGAGAAATCCTGTGAATGTATATATTCCCTGACTGTATGAACGTCCGGCCAGATCCCGCAGCCGGTTTTTCACCTGCTGAATTTCCTTTTCCTGTTCCATAGCTTAAGAAAAACTTATGATCTCCTCTTTGGGCGCCTTTGTCTTCTCCACACTGACTGCGTGGAGAATAGGCCCTTCTCCTTTATAATCCTCCCAGTATTCCCTGGCCACCAGAGCAGTCACCCTGACCCATTCTCTCTGTCTTAGCGCGCCCGCTCCCTCAAACTTACAGGCATAACCCAAAAAAGCCATATCCTCGGCGCAGCAGGTCATTGCCATCCTTCCCGGCACAAAATAATTGTCGGGGAAATTTTCCGGCTTGAGCACCATTCCCACAAATCTCAGCTTTTTCCCGATATAGCGCTCAAGATGATCCATTGCGTCGAGATACCAGATGCCGAACCCCTGATCGTCCAGCTCAATCACTTCCTGATTCAGATCATACGGCAGATCCTCCTCAAAAATTTCGTTGATCTCTCCGTTTGCATCCTCAAATATCACATCCGCAGAAGGATTTACCGCTTTGATATTACGCCTGTAGCCTCCCAGCTCGTCTCTCACATTATCGCACCTGTTAAAGATAATCATTTCAGACTTTCTTATCATCTCAGCCAACAGGGAGCGCATGTTTGTGTAATACATCGGGAACGTGGACGCGTCGATAATGGTAATCTGCTGCTCTATCTTCCAGTTCCACGGCAGCGTGGCGTTTTTATAATTCCACATACCGTTAAATTCGATGATAATTCGCTCCGGCTTATGCTTCTTTTCAAGCTCCGACAGCGCGGAAGGATTAAAATCTCCCTCCGACTCTATCAGCTCCACCACCGTGCGGCTTCTTTCCAGGAGCTTTTTGTCGTATTCGTTCTCACCCTCCTCACACAGGAGCAGAAGGGTTTTTCCTTTTACCTGAAAATAAGGCTGGTCAAGAGTGAATCTGATAAATTCCGTCTTGCCGCTCTCGAGAAAACCGTTAATAACATATACGGGTTTCATAGTGTCGTCCGCCTTTCTGCATATTCCGCTCGATCCTTACGCGCCGAAAAGTTCTCCCAGTCTGTCTTCCTTTAATTTAGCCCCGATCACGCAGAGCCTGCCTGTCACCTCAGGTTTTCCGCTTCTGATATCATGCTCCTGCGGCACGTAATCGAAATATATCCAGGAACCGTCCTCACCGGCCACCATTCCCTTAGCCCGCAGGATCTCGCCGTACTCTCCGCCGTCCAGCTCCGTCAGTATACTCTCGAGTTTTTCAGACGTATACGCGGAAGGCGTTTCGATGCCCCAGCTTGAGAAAACCTCGTCGGCGTGATGATGATCGTGGTCGTGATGATGGTGGTCGTGATGGTCGTGATCGTGATGATCATGCTCGTCGTGATCGTGATCATGGTCATGATGGTCATGCTCGTCATGGTCGTGATCATGCTCATCGTGGTCGTGATGATCATGCTCGTCGTGGTCATGATGCTCGTCGTGATCGTGATCATGATGGTGATGATGGTGCTCGTGCTCATCGTCGTGCACCTGCGCCAGCATTTCCCGCATCATATCATCCAGAGTCTCCGCTCCCTCAATGGTATTGAGCACATCTTTTCCGTCCAGTTGATCCAGAGGGGTTGTAATTATTACTGCCTTCGGATTGTATTCCCGAATCATGCGTACGCACTCCTCGAGCTTTTCCCCCTTCACCTTGTCTGTACGGCTCAGTATGATTGTACCCGCAAACTGTATCTGATTTACAAAAAATTCGCCAAAATTTTTGATATACATTTTTGCCTTGGAAGCGTCAACCACCGCCACCGCGCTGTTTACCTTAACATTCAGCTCAGAAGCCACATTGTCAACCGCCTTGAGGACATCGGAAAGTTTTCCCACTCCGGAGGGCTCGATCAGGATGCGCTCCGGCGCATAGGTTGAGATCACCTCTTTAAGCGAAGCTCCAAAATCGCCTACCAGAGAGCAGCATATACATCCCGAATTCATCTCCTTGATCTCAATTCCTGCCTCTTTTAAGAATCCGCCGTCGATGCCGATCTCTCCAAATTCATTTTCGATAAGCACCGTTTTGCTGCCGTCAAGCGCCTCCTTTAAAAGCTTTTTGATTAACGTCGTCTTCCCTGCTCCCAAAAAGCCGGAAAATACATCTATCTTTGTCATCTCTGCCATCCTTTCTCCTGTAAAACTCAGGAACATATTTACCCTCTAACATAATCTACCAATTTAAGACGGTTGTCAACCTTTCAATTTTAAAAGTTTATATGTCATTTGATTTAAAAGATTATATGTCACTTGATTTAAAAGTTTATCCGCCTGTGACCTGCGGCATTAAATCAGCACCGTGCTGAAATATCTCTCCGCTCTGTCCGCCAGAACCGTGACGATCACCTTGTCCCGTCCGTACTTTTCAGCCATGAGCTTCGCTGCCCAGACATTCGCCCCGGAGGAAGTTCCCACCAAAAGCCCCTGAACCCCTGCCAGTTCTCTGGCCGTACGGATCGCGTCGTCGTCGCTGACCTCCACGATATCCGTAATCATGGCGGTATCCAGAACATCCGGTATAAATCCGTCCCCGATACCCTGAATCTGGTGAAGTCCCGGCTCATCCCCCAGAAGTGCGCTGACATTCTTTGGCTCCACCGCAACGATCCTGCATTCCGGATTTTGCTCCAGCAGGTACTTTGCTATCCCCTGCAGCGTTCCTCCGCTTCCGATCCCTGACACAAAAATATCGATCCTTTTTCCCAGCTGCTCCACGATCTCCCTGGCGGTGGTGCGGTAATGGGTATCCGGATTCGCCGGATTCTTAAACTGCTGCGGCACAAAATATTCTTCGGAGGACGCCGCCAG
>CANQSE010000182.1 GCA_947626405.1 uncultured Acetatifactor sp.
TCGATTGGATAACAACAACAGGGGTGGACGGTTTGCTGGAACCCATTGAAAAACGCCCGGATTTTTCCCTCTCGGAGGAAGATTTCAAGGCTCTTGCGGAGTGGTATTTGGTTTTTTCCGAAAAACGAGAGCTCTTGGGCACCACAAACCACCTTTTGTATATTTGCCGGAAACAGTTATAAAGCATAAAGATAAATTTCCGTTTGGAAAATGCGGTTTTGGCGGTATGTCTGTGCAATCTATAAATGGATAAACTCAATGTATAAAGGACTTGACACGGCTCGTATAATTGTATACAATTATACGAGCCAAACATTTATGCTCAATTTGTCCGGACAGCCGGACAGTGAGGTTTTAAAGCAGATATTCAGATTTTGATTGATATGTGCGCCAGAGCGTGCAGGGGGTATAAAAATGAGAGAGAGCGATGCCTTTCAGAACAGACCTGTCACTATGAACCAGAAAAACAATCTTCTCCAGATAGAGGAGCATATGTACATATTGGACGATGTTGAAAAGCCCAACGTGTTCCGAAATATGTTCCCATATTCTGAAATCCCTAAAATCCCGTTTAATGACAGGATCGTGCCGCACAATATGCCGAAGGACATATGGATTACCGACACCACATTTCGGGACGGACAACAGTCCAGGGCGCCATATACGACGGAGCAGATTGTTACGATTTACGATTACCTTCACAAGCTGGGCGGGCCAAACGGCATGATAAGGGCCAGCGAATTTTTCTTATACAGCAAAAAGGATCGTGACGCTGTCTATAAATGTATGGAGCGGGGGTATAAGTTCCCTGAAGTTACAAGCTGGATCCGAGCAAGCAAGGAGGACTTTAAGCTTGTTAAGGAAATAGGCATGAAGGAGACGGGTATTTTGGTAAGCTGTTCCGACTACCACATCTTCCTTAAGCTTAAGATGACAAGACGCCAGGCTATGGATCACTATTTAAGCGTAATAAGGGACTGTCTGGAAGAAGGAATCAGTCCGCGGTGCCATCTTGAGGATATAACCAGGGCGGATATATACGGCTATGTGGTTCCTTTCTGCCTGGAACTGATGAAGCTTATGGAGTCGTACAAAATTCCGATCAAGGTAAGGGCGTGCGACACCATGGGTTATGGCGTGAATTTTCCCGGCGCTGTGATTCCGAGGAGCGTACAGGGAATAATCTATGCGCTCTATACGCATGCCGGAGTTCCGCATGAGTTGATTGAATGGCACGGTCACAACGATTTTTACAAAGCGGTAAGTAATTCCACCACCGCTTGGCTCTACGGCTGCGCGGGCGTGAATACGTCGCTGTTTGGCATCGGAGAGAGGACGGGAAACACACCCCTCGAGGCGATGGTGTTTGAGTATGCTCAGCTAAAGGGCGATCTGAACGGAATGGACACTACAGTGATTACGGAGCTTGCGGAGTATTACGAGAAGGAGATAGGCTACCAGATTCCTCCAAGGACCCCCTTCGTAGGTAAGAATTTTAACGTTACAAGGGCTGGGATCCATGCGGACGGTCTGTTGAAGAATGAGGAGATATACAATATTTTTGACACGGAAAAGTTTTTGAACCGTCCGGTGCTGTGCGCGGTCTCAAATACGTCCGGACTTGCCGGGATTGCCCACTGGCTTAACACCTACTATGGACTGAAGGACGGACGCCAGGTGGACAAAAACTCGGAGCTTGTAAAGGAGATCAAGGCGTGGGTTGACGAGGAGTACGCCGGCGGCCGCGTGACTGTGATGACGGACGACGAGATCGTGGCATGCGTCGACAGAGTCTGCAGGGAAAAGGGTATTACGTTCTGAGTCAATTGTGCATTTGATATGTATGAAAATGCAGAAACGGAGAGGGTATGAGCCATTATGACGACAGTCAGGAGTCAGCGGATAGGTATTCTCTGAGAGGCAGAGTTTTCCACCGGCTTCGGGATGATATCTTAAGCGGAAAATATGAGGAGCATGACGAGTTAAAGGAGGTGGCAATCGGCGAGGAGATGGGGGTCAGCCGCACTCCTGTCAGGGAGGCCTTCCGTCAGCTTGAGCTGGAGGGACTGATAAAAATCATTCCCAACAAGGGCGCATATGTTACCGGCATCACGGAGAAGGATGTAAAGGATATATACATGATCCGCTCTCTGCTGGAAGGGCTGTGCGCACGTTGGGCCACTGAGCATATAACGGCGGAACAGATGGAGGAGATGGAGGAAAACGTTTATCTTGCGGAGTTCCATGCGCAAAAGGGTCATCTGGAGCAGCTTGCGCAGCTTGACAACCGTTTTCACGACATTCTTTACGAGGCATGCGACAGCAAGATACTTGAGCACCAGCTTAAGGATTTCCATCAGTATGTACTCAGGGTCCGCCGAAAGACGCTGGCAAACGAAAACAGGGGGCCAAAATCCAACGAAGAACACAGGGGGATCATGGAAGCCATAAAGGACAAAAATCCCGATCTGGCGCAGGAACTGGCGCACAGGCACATGATAAACGCATATGAAAATATGGTAAAAAGCGGTCTGCACGAGGCATACGCCCACCGCGGAGATAATGTGACATAAAATCTAAAATTGGTATAAAACTTAAATTTAAGCAGAAAGCGTAAAAACCGTAAAAACTGATATGAAATCTAAAACTGGCATAAAACTTAAATTTCAGCAGAAAACGCAAAATTTGACATAAAACCGAAAACCGGCATAAAACTTAAAATCCAGCAGAAAGCGTCTGAAAAAAGGAGGAAGACATGGAAAAAATCAAAATGACCACACCGCTGGTCGAGATGGACGGAGACGAGATGACGAGAGTCCTCTGGAAGATGATAAAGGAGGAGCTTTTACTGCCGTACATAGACTTAAATACGGAATATTATGATCTGGGGCTTAATAACAGAAATGCTACCGACGACAAGGTCACTGTGGATTCCGCAAACGCCACCTTAAAATACGGCGTGGCGGTAAAGTGCGCTACAATCACGCCCAACGCGGCCAGGATGGAAGAATACAAGCTTAAGGAAATGTGGAAAAGTCCTAACGGGACAATCCGTTCAATTCTTGACGGAACGGTTTTCAGGGCGCCCATCCTCGTAAAGGGTATCGTGCCTTATGTGAAAAACTGGACAAAGCCTATCACCATTGCAAGGCACGCCTACGGCGACGTATATAAAAACACGGAGATTAAGGTGCCGGGGCCCGGAAAGGCGGAGCTTACCTATACGGCTGCGGACGGAACCCAGATAAGGGAGACAATACACGACTTCGACGGAGCGGGTATCATACAGGGGATCCACAACACGGAAAAATCAATCACAAGTTTTGCGAGGGCGTGTTTCTCGTATGCGGTTGACACAAAACAGGATCTCTGGTTCTCAACTAAAGATACAATCTCCAAAAAGTATGACCATACGTTTAAGGACATCTTTCAGGAAATTTATGATAAAGAGTATAAGGAAAAATTTGAGAAGCTGGGAATAGAATATTTCTACACCCTGATCGACGACGCCGTCGCGAGAGTAATACGGTCTGAAGGCGGATTTATATGGGCGTGCAAGAATTATGACGGCGACGTGATGAGCGACATGGTGGCGACGGCATACGGTGATCTCTCCATGATGACGTCCGTATTGGTATCTCCGGACGGCGTGTATGAATACGAAGCCGCCCACGGGACGGTGCAGCGCCATTATTACAAGTATCTCAAGGGTGAGGAGACATCTACAAACTCCATAGCCACTATATTTGCCTGGACGGGCGCGCTGAGAAAGAGGGGCGAGCTTGACGGCAACGCGCTGCTGTCTGAATTTGCCGATAAGCTTGAAAAAGCCTGCGTAAAGACGGTTGAAGACGGGAAGATGACAAAGAGCCTTTCACTTATCTCCACCTGCAAAAATCCCGTGATTTTAAACAGCCTGGATTTCATCAGAGCGATCCGCGGGACATTTGAGAGCCTTTATTGAGCAAGTTCTTCCCATACGTCATAAAGCTTTGAAAGCTCGGAGCTGATCCCGTCCTGTTCCTGCGCAAGCTGCGAAAGTTTCGCAGCCTGGGTGGCGACGGCGGGATCAGTCATTTCCTTTTCCAGTTCCTTTAACCGTTCTTCCAGAGAAGCGATTTTTTCTTCGCATTTTTTACGCCCATATCACGGACATGGTATGGGCAACGGCGGTGGGGCCGAGCACTGCCGTAATCAAGGAGAATTCTTTGTCAAACGGTCATTCTGAGCGCAGCGAAGAATCCCCTAATACGCAGTCCATCCACCACCTACATTACTCGAGCCTTCCCTTATAAAAGGGTAGGCTTTTTTCATGCTCATCCTCAGACATGGGTGCC
>CANQSE010000183.1 GCA_947626405.1 uncultured Acetatifactor sp.
GCACAGGACGAAAGGAAGGAATATGAAAAGAATAGCTCGTTTTTTTAAGGTGAGCAGGGAACGCTTTATGGAAGATATGAAGGATACGTTTGAGCAGTACGATGATGAAGCTATCCTTGACATGTATGAAGGGATCGACCTTCCGACAAGGGCGACCGGCGGCAGCGCAGGATATGATTTTCGGGCACCTTTCGCGTTCTCGCTTTCTCCCGGAGAGACAATAAAGATTCCCACCGGTATAAGGGTTAAAATGGACGAGGGCTGGGTGCTTAGTCTATATCCGAGAAGCGGACTGGGATTTAAGTATCGTCTGCAGATGAACAATACCGTGGGAATAATCGACAGCGATTATTTTTATTCGGACAACGAAGGACATATTTTTGTCAAGCTTACAAACGATTCAAACGAAGGAAAGACGCTTGACGTGGCACGCGGGGCCGGGCTTGTACAGGGTATTTTTATGGAATACGGCATAACTGAGGACGACTGCGCCGAGGGTGAGAGAAACGGAGGCTTCGGAAGCACGGGCGTCTGATAATCCTGAATAAAAACTCTCTTTTGGTAAATGCTAACAACATTAAAGGCATTGATCAGAAGGGAGTTTTATTTTGGATAATAATGACATGACTCTTTCCGGCAGTCTCGAGCAGGATATGGCTTACCTTGACAGGATGCTTGGGGTCGGGGAAAATTTTGACGTTATAAGAAGAAAGGTCATTATAGGCGGTAAAGACGCCTGTATGTATCTCATAGACGGTTTCTGCAAGGATGAGCTTCTCCAGAAAATCCTGCAGTTTTTTATGGAAATAACGCCGGACAAGCTTCCTGATAACGCGGACCGGCTCTCAAGTGAGTTTACGCCGTATGTCGAAGTTGACACGGAGAACAGGGTCGAACAGATCCTGTATTCTCTGTTATCGGGAATGTTTGTCCTGCTGGTTGACGGATTTGACAGGGCTCTCATGATCGACTCCCGCACGTACCCTGCAAGAAATGTGGAAGAACCTGAAAAGGATAAGGTGCTCAGGGGCTCGAAGGACGGTTTTGTGGAGACTGTCGTATTTAATACGGCTTTAATACGCCGAAGAATCCGAAGCACGGATCTGCGCATGGAGCTTGTTACGGCGGGAAAAAGCTCAAAAACCGATATTGTGATATGTTATATGAAGGGCAGGGCGGACGAAAAATTCCTTGATGTGCTTAAGAAAAAAATAGCAAACATCAGGGTGGACGCGCTCACAATGAACCAGGAATCCCTGGCGGAGTGTATTTACCAGCGAAAGTGGTACAATCCCTTCCCGAAATTCAAATATACGGAGCGGCCCGACGCGGCAGCGGCGCAGGTCCTTGAGGGAAACATTGTTCTCCTTGTTGACAATTCCCCGTCCGCCATGATCCTTCCCACCACGGTTTTTGATGTGACCGAGGAGGCTGACGATTACTATTTCCCGCCGATAACAGGAACGTATCTTAGACTTACGCGGTTTATAATTGCGCTTTTTACCTACCTTATCACTCCTACGTTCCTTCTTTTTATGCTGAATCCGCAGTGGATTCCTGAAGGGTTTTCATTTATCCTTCTTGAAAAGGAGGAAAATATTCCGCTGATCTGGCAGTTCCTTCTTTTGGAGCTTGCCATCGACGGCCTTAAGCTCGCGGCCGTCAACACTCCAAACATGCTCAGTACGCCACTGAGCGTGCTCGCGGCGTTAGTGCTTGGGGAATTTTCGGTTAACAGCGGATGGTTCAACGAGGAAGCCCTGCTCTACATGGCGTTTGTCGCAATAGCAAACTATACCCAGTCTAACTATGAGCTTGGCTATGCCCTGAAGTTTATGCGGATATTGAATCTTATCATGACGCAGCTTTTCGGCATATGGGGATATGCGGGCGCAATTCTTATCGCCCTGCTTGCGCTCTGCTTAAACAGGACTGTGGCAGGGACGAGCTATCTTTATCCGCTTCTGCCTTTTAACTGGAAAAAGCTGAAGAACCGTCTGATAAGAAGGAGGCTGCCCGGTTCCCTGGAGGAGAAAAAAACACAATAAATCGACAATTTATATCGATTTTGAATTGAAAATTATAAATGAAAATGATATACTGAGAAAAATTGCGGGAGGTGAAAAATGTTTAAAATAACAACGGATTCCACGACGGATCTGCCGAAGGAGTACCTTGAAAAGCACAATGTAGGATCGATACCGATCAGTTATATTCTGGACGGTGTGACATACGGTCGTGAAAGAGAGCTTGACTGGAAGGAATTTTATAATTTGATGCGCAGCCAGGGGAAAATGCCCACCACCTCGCAGGTAAATCCTGCCGAGGCCAAAGAGTATTTTGAGGAGGTTATAAAGACCGACAGGGAAATTCTTCATCTGGCTTTTTCCTCAGGGCTCAGCGGCACGTATCAAAACATGTGCATGGCGGCAGAGGAAGTCATGGAGGAGCATCCCGACTGCAGGATCGTAGTGCTTAACAGCCTGAGCGCATCAATGGGCGAGGGGCTGTTTGTACATAAGGCGGTTAAAATGCGCGACGAGGGAAAAACGCTGGATGAAACCGCAGGCTGGCTCAGGGAGAATGTACAAAATTTTGTACATGTATTTACGGTAGACGATCTGTATCACCTATACAGAGGAGGAAGGGTGAGCAGGGCGACCGCCTTTATAGGAACGCTTGCATCAATAAAGCCCATGCTTCATGTAGACCATGAGGGAAAACTGATTGTTATAGGCAAGGTGAGGGGCAGAAAGAAGTCATTAAATACTCTTGTCGATTACATGGAAGAAAAGATGGGCGGACGTTTGCAGGAAAATACAGACGATTATGTGTTCATAAGCCACGGCGACGCTCTTGAGGACGCGGAGTATGTCAGGGATCAGATAAAAGAGCGTCTTGGACTTGAGCATTTTCTGATTAACAACATTGGCCCCACAATCGGCGCTCATTCGGGACCCGGGACAATCGCGCTGTTTTTCATGGGGGAATCAAGATAATACTTAACAAAAACAGGATTTTGAAATTTTTTTCTGACGGAGTCATATGCGGCTCCGTCTTTTTTATGCACATTCTTTCACGGGAAACGTATCTTAATATCAAGCAAAGCTTAACAGGCAACAGGTAGAAAGGGATAAAAATGCAGGATTATATGTATGAGAATCAGATTGACAGATTTCCTGTGGCAATGGCATATGTGCCGTGGCAGAAATTTGACAAACTGTATGACGACCTGGAGAAAGCCTACTCTTACGGTACGGTATTTCCCGAGTTGAACAAACCTTTTACGGGAAGGAGATGCGTGCAATGAATCAAAAGGAACAGCTTCTGCATGATATTGGCATCGTGAGTTTTGTTGTAACGGAACTCACATTGTATCTGGATACTCATCCGAATGACAAAAACGCCATCGAGTATTTTAATCATTACAACAGGATGCAGAACCAGATGGAACGGGAATTCAGCCAGAAATATTATCCGTTGACCGTGAGCATGTCGGACTGTGCAAGCGAGTGGAGATGGGGTTCGGCGCCCATGCCATGGGAAGGAGGATGCGCATAAATGTGGAATTATGAAAAAAGACTTGAATATCCCGTAAATATCAAGGAGCCAAACGCTAAGCTGGCTCAGGCCATCATATCGCAGTACGGCGGACCTGACGGAGAGATGGGAGCAAGCATGCGTTATCTTTCACAGCGCTATTCAATGCCCTATAAGGAGGTCGCCGGCGTACTGACCGACATCGGCACAGAGGAACTGGCGCATCTTGAGATGGTTGCGGCAATCGTTCATCAGCTCACCAGAAATCTGTCCATGGAGGAGATCGAGAAAAGCGGATTTGCAAATTATTATGTGGATCACACCGTGGGTATCTGGCCTCAGGCAGCCGGCGGCGTGCCGTTCAACGCATGTGAGTTCCAGGTCAAGGGTGATGTGATCACGGATCTGATGGAAGATATGGCTGCAGAGCAGAAAGCCCGCAGCACCTATGATAATATCCTCCGTCTTGTGGATGACCCCGACGTCTGCGGACCCATCAAATTCCTCAGAATGAGAGAGGTTGTGCATTTCCAGAGGTTCGGTGAAGCTCTGCGGATAGTGCAGGATAAGCTTAACTCCAGGAATTTCTATGCCTTCAATCCCGGGTTTGACCGGTGCGAGGACTGCAGCAACAACAGCAGCAACTGCGGCAGCAATAACTGCAGCTGCAACGGCTGAACGCTGACAGATTTTTAAAAAGGCTCCGCGGCTTATCGGCCGCGGGGCCTTTTGCCGTGATTAGAGCGTAAAGCACGTAGTTAGTGTAAAATTATAGTTGGCAAAAATA
>CANQSE010000184.1 GCA_947626405.1 uncultured Acetatifactor sp.
CCCTCGGTAATCAGGATTGTGTTTTCATAATGAGCCGACCACGAACCGTCCTCCGTGACAACGGTCCAGTCGTCGTCAAGCCACTCCACATCCGCCCTTCCCATATTGATCATGGGTTCGACGCAGAGGGTCATTCCGGCTCTCAGCAGAGGGCCCCGCTTTGCCTGCGCAAAATTCGGTATCTGAGGGTCCTCATGGAGTCTCGTTCCGATGCCGTGTCCTACCAGCTCTCTCACTATTCCGTAGCCGAAGGGCTCGATGTAAGCGGCAATGGCATTGGAAATTTCATGTAAATGATTGCCGTCCCTCGCCATTTTTATACCTTCAAAAAAGCTCTGTCTCGTGGCGTCTATCAGTCTCTGCGCCTCGGCGCTGATCTGACCGACTCCGAATGTCCTTGCCATGTCGGAGTGATATCCCTGATAAATCAGCCCCGCATCCAGGCTCACAATGTCGCCCTCGTTGAGAATATGATTCTTTCGGGGGATGCCGTGCACCACCTCGTCATTTACAGACACGCATATTGACGCCGGGTACCCGTTGTAATGAAAAAAATTCGGAATACAGCCGTGTTCCCTTATAAGTCTGTCCCCAAGGATATTGATCTCCATTGTGGAAATTCCCGGTCTGACCGCCTTCTCAAGATTCTGGAAAACATCCGCAAGCAGTCTGCATGACTCCCTCATAAGACGGATCTCCTGCTCGCTCTTAACCGTAATCGCCATGAATACACAAACTCCTTTCAGACCTTAGCTCAGCCCAGAATATCCGTCACAGCCTGAAAAACATCCTGCATATCCTTAGTCCCGTCAACTGTTTTAAGCACACCCTTGGCGGTATAAAAATCTATGAGGGGCTGCGTCTGGTCGTGGTAAACCTTAAGACGATTCAGGACAGTCTCCGGCTTATCGTCGTCCCTGAGCACAAGCTCGCTGCCGCAGACGTCGCACACGCCTTCCTTTTTGGGAGGAACATGCGCAATGTGGTATGTAGCGCCGCATTTTATACATGCCCTTCTGCCGGACATTCTGTTTACAATATTTTCGTCCGGTACATCCACATTTATTGCATAGTCAATCTTCTCTCCAAGCTTTGCAAGCTCATCGTCCAGCACCTGCGCCTGAGGTATCGTGCGCGGGAATCCGTCCAGCACGTACCCGTTTGCACAGTCGTCCTGCGCGACCCGGTCCAGAAGGATCCTTACCGTCAGCTCATCGGGTACAAGCAGACCCTGATCCATATATTTTTTTGCTTCCATGCCCAGTTCAGTACCGTTTTTTATATTGGCGCGAAATATATCTCCGGTCGATATATGCGGCACGTGGTACTTCTCCGCAATCATTTTCGCCTGTGTTCCTTTTCCCGCGCCCGGTGCGCCCAACATAATAATTTTCATTTTACGTTTTTCCTCCTGCCCATGCGGACAATTGCATTTTCCCTTAAAATACAGAGAAATGAGATCGGGCAGAGCCCTGCCCGATCTCCCGATCCTTTATTATTTCTCAAGGAATCCCTTATAATTGCGTACAAGCATCTGTGATTCAACCTGCTTTACGGTCTCAAGCACAACGCTTACAATAATTATCAGACTTGTGCCGCCAAAGGACACGCTTGCGTTAAACACTCCGCTGAAAATATACGGGATGACGGCAATAATCATAAGTCCTACAGCTCCCACGAACACAATGTAATTCAACACTCCGTTCAGATAGTCGCTTGTGGGTTTACCGGGTCTGATTCCCGGGATAAAGCCGCCCTGTTTTTTCATGTTATCCGCAACCATAAGCGGGTTGAAGGTGATGGATGTATAGAAGTACGCAAACAGTATAATCATCACCATATACGCTAAAAGCCCGACTGAATACTTAATCTGCTCCGGTCTGCACCAATAGCTTGAGTTCAGGTATTTCAGGATTTCACTCCATACCCCCGTCCCCTTGTAGCCCACAAAGGAAGATATAATGATGGGCGTCTGCAGGATGGACTGTGCAAAAATCACCGGAATCACCCCTGCGGTATTTACCTTAAGAGGAATATTTGTCGTCTGTCCCCCGACCATCTTTCTTCCCTGTACTTTATTTGCATACTGTACGGGAATCTTGCGCACGCCATCGTTTAAAATTATTACCAGAACCACCATTCCAACGATTATTGCGAAGATAATAAACGCCGCAAGGACTGACGTTGCGGGAGCCTTGCCAAACACAAACTGCTCAAAAAGATTTCCGAGATCATTCGGCAGCCTGGAAATGATATTGATAACAAGGACAATGGAAATACCGTTTCCGATTCCGCTCTCAGTGATCCGCTCACCAACCCACATTAAGAATGCGCTGCCAGCCGTCAACGTTGCAACCACGGTTATAATGCTCAGCGCCCTTGCGCCTCCGGTCATACTTGTGTAACCGTCAATATAACCCTGTCTGCCAAATCCAATCGCCATTAAAGCGGACTGGATCAGTGCGAGAGCCACAGTCACATATCTTGTGATGGACGCGATTTTTTTCCTTCCGTCCTCACCGTCACGCTGCATCTCCTCCAGCTTTGGAATTGCAATTGTCAAAAGCTGCATAATGATGGAAGACGTGATATACGGTGTAATTCCCAGCGCCAGAATGGACATGTTCTCAAAGGAGCCTCCCGTTATGGCATCAAAGAAACCAAATGTTCCCGCTGTCTGGTTGGCAAACCAATCCTTGAAAAAGCTGGTGCTTACACCCGGAGTCGGCAATTGCGATCCGATGCGGATCACAACCAGCATAGCGAACGTAAAGAAAATCTTGTTCCTTAACTCCCTGATCTTAAAGGCATTTTTCAGTGTTGTGAGCATTACATCACCTCTGCAGTTCCACCAAGAGCCTCAATCTTCTCCTTTGCGGATGCGCTGAAGGCATCTGCCTTTACATTAAGCTTCTTGGTAAGTTCTCCGTTTCCGAGTATCTTTACTCCGTCTCTCGGATTCTTAACAATGCCAGCTTCAATCAATGTATTTACATCTACGGTTGCGCCGTCGTCAAAACGCTCCAGCACACTAATGTTGAAAGATACGATATCCTTGGTATTCCTGTTTGTAAATCCTCTCTTGGGGAGACGTCTGTACAGAGGCATCTGACCGCCCTCAAAACCGGGCCTGGGAGCTCCGGAACGGGCTTTCTGTCCCTTGTGTCCCTTGCCTGCGGTCTTTCCGTTTCCGGAACCGTGTCCGCGGCCTCTCCTAAAATTATTGCTTTTCCTGGAACCCTCTGCAGGGTTCAAACTGGATAAATCCATTCCTAACACCTCCGTTCTCTTATACTTCTTCAACCTTAATCAAATGACTGATCTGTCGAATCTGTCCTCTGGTGGCCTCGTTATCAGGGAGCACTACGGACTTTCCGATTTTACGCAGTCCCATGGACTCCGCAGTCGCCCTGTTCTTCGGCACAGCGCCGATCGTGGACTTAACCAAAGTAATCTTTAACTTTTTATCTGCCATTGCTCTCGCTCTCCTTTCCAAAGTGCCTTAAGCCAAAACTTCTTCTACGGACTTGCCGCGGCTCTTTGCAACTTCCTCGGGGGACTTAAGCTGGCTTAATCCCGTGATAGCTGCCAGGACAACGTTCTGCTTGTTGTTTGAGCCAAGAGACTTGGTACGGATGTTCCTGATGCCTGCAAGCTCGCAGACAACACGTACGGGACCGCCCGCAATGATACCGGTTCCCTCGGGAGCCTTCTTAAGCAGTACATTTGAAGAACCGTACTGGCCGATAAAGTCGTGAGGGATTGAGTTATTGTCATCCAGAGGAATCTCAATGAGATGCTTCATCGCATCTTCCTTTCCCTTGCGGATTGCCTCGGGAATTTCTACAGCCTTTCCAAGCCCGGCGCCCACATGACCGTTGCCGTCTCCGACTACTACCAGAGCGGTAAAGCGCATGTTTCGTCCACCTTTAACGGTCTTTGCCACGCGCTTAATTGTGACAACCTTGTCATTGAGTTCAAACTGGCTTGCATCTATGATCGTGTGTTTCATGGTGTCGTCCTCTCCCTTTCCTAGAATTTCAAGCCAGCTTCTCTGGCCGCGTCAGCTAATGCTGCAATCTTACCCTGATATATAAAGCCGCCTCTGTCAAAGACAACCTCTGTAATGCCCTTTTCAACCGCACGTTTTCCTATTACGGTTCCGACATATGCCGCAGCGGCGACATCGTTTGTCTTCTCCAGTTCTGCCCTGATTTCTTTCTCAAGGGTGGAAGCGGATACCAATGTATTCCCAACAGTATCGTCGATAATTTGAGCATACATATGATTATTGCTTCTGAACAC
>CANQSE010000185.1 GCA_947626405.1 uncultured Acetatifactor sp.
GGCCTGTCCGGGGATTCCGTACAGCGTCAGGAGCTGATCGAGATGACGTGAGAGAAGCCGTAAATTCTGATAAAGGAAAATGCAGTTGATGGAGCCTACCACAAGAAATATTACGGCAAACAGCGCGGCGGCTGTGATGGATATAAATTTTCTGCGCAGCTTGGGTATCATATGAAAATTCCTTCCTGTAAATACGGGCAAGATTTATTATGTGCATTTATTGGCGGGCGTGTTTTTTCTCCAGGCAGTAGCCGACGCCCCTTACGGCCCTTATGTTTACGTCGGCGCCCAGATTTTCTATCTTTTTTCTGAGATTGGAGATGTAGACCCAGACAATGCTCACCTCCACGTCGCAATCCCATCCCCATATCCTTTCCATAAACTGATCGGTGGAAATCACGCTGCCGGGAGAGCGCATCAAAAGCTCAAGCATCTGAAATTCCCTGCTCACAAGCCTCACCCTCCGCTCGCCAAGGCAAAGCTCAAGCGAGGACAGATCAAGCGTCATACCTTCAAATTCCAGGATGTCGCTGCGGTACTGTTCCTTTCTGCGAAGCATTGCCCTGACTCTGGCAAGCAGCTCGCTTGCGGCGAAGGGCTTGGGCAGATAGTCGTCGGCGCCTGCGTCAAGGCCGACCACTCTGTCTTCAACCTCGCCCCTGGCAGTAAGAAGCAGGACCGGCGCGGTAACGCCTTTAGAGCGCAGCTTTTTTACTACCTCCAGACCGTCCATGCCCGGCATCATAACGTCGAGGATCAGGCCGTCATAATCGCCGCATACGGCGTAATCGTAAGCGTCCGTCCCGTTATAAACTGTGTCCGTACTGTAGTTGTTGTGCTCAAACAAAGCGGTGAGAGCCCTTGCTATGTCCTTATCGTCGTCAGCGATCAACAGCTTCATGGTAATTACCTCATATTTAAGCTTAGAGTTATGCGTTTGCGAAACGCCACAAGCCGCATAAATACGGCATTTTTTGTTACCCTGCTCTGCAGGATTTCTTTTTTGTCTGGAATCAGGATTGCGAACTCGTTTACGTCCCGCAAATGATACAAATCACAATTCTTTCACATTTCATTTAAGGTTTCATTTAGGTTGCTCTGATAAGATTATATCACGGAAAGGAAAAACGGACTACAGTAAAAGGAGTAAAAAGATATGTCTGAATCGCCGATGATTTTTGAAAGGTATGAGATTAAGTACCTGTTGGAAAAGGAACAAAAGGAAGCGGTAATGGAAGCCATGGCCTCCCATATGAAGCCGGACAGCTTTGGGCGCAGCACAATAAGAAATATCTATTACGACACGGATAATTACCGTCTTGTGCGCAGATCGCTGGAGAAACCGATCTATAAGGAAAAGCTGCGTGTCAGAAGCTACCGGACCGCAGGTCCTGAGGACGAGGTGTATGTGGAACTGAAAAAGAAGTATCGCTCGATTGTCTACAAAAGACGTACCAAAATCAGGGAAAAGGACGCGGACGATTACCTTGCGGGCAGGATATCCGCACCCTCGCCGTGTCAGATAACCGATGAGATTGATTATTTCTGCAGGTTCTATGGTAACCCGGCTCCCAGGGTTTTTATATCCTATGAGAGGGAAGCCTATATCGGAAAAGAGGATCCGGATCTGCGCGTTACATTTGACGCAAATATACTGTTTCGCACGACGGAGCTGTCTCTCGGGGCGGGGGTATACGGAGAGGATCTGCTTAAGAAGGGACAGACTCTTATGGAGATAAAGACGCGCGGGGGACTTCCCCTGTGGATGGCGGAGACGCTTACGAAACAAGGAATTGTGAGAACGTCGTTTTCAAAATACGGCACAGCCTACACGAGGATAGCGGCCGGAGAGAAAGAGGAGGATGAGGTATATGCCTGACGTGATATTCAGAGGAGTTTTTGATTCGGATGCCGCTGCGGCATCGGCGATTTCGGTGGGAGAATTTTTGCTTTGTCTCGGAGTTTCTCTCGCGGTGGGATTTTTACTTGCCGCCGCATACACCGTAAAAAACCGTTACACAAAGAGCTATCTTTTGACTCTGGCCGTTCTGCCGGCCGTGGTATGCGTTGTGATTATGATGGTAAACGGAAATATCGGAACCGGAGTGGCGGTGGCTGGGACGTTCAGCCTTGTGCGCTTTCGCTCCGTGCCTGGGACGGCAAAAGAGATCTGTGCGATATTTCTTGCCATGTGTACCGGACTTATAGCCGGAATGGGTTACCTTGGGTACGCCGTTTTATTTGCCGTAATTCTAAGCGGAGTAAGCGTATTGTGCAGCCTTCTTGACTTCGGCGGAGGAAAAAGGAAAAGGTTATACAAAATATTACATATCACAATCCCCGAGGATTTGGATTACACAGGAGTGTTTGACGATATACTCTGTGAGTACACGGATTCTCATGAATTGGAGCAGGTAAAAACAACAAATATGGGGAGCCTTTTCAGGCTTACCTACAATATCGTGCTCAAGGACGGGGACGCCGAGAAGGAGCTTATCGACAAGCTCCGCTGCCGAAACGGAAATCTTGAGATTTCAGTGTGCAGGGGTGAGACCACTGAATGTGAGCTGTGAGGGATTTAATCACAAAATCTGACTTTTGGTGAAAGGATGGCAAATAAGATGAAAAAGAATTTATTAAGGAAGATATGTCTGGCGTCCGCGGGAGTCTTGACAGTTTTTTCACTTGTGGCGTGCGGGAATACGGCTGATTCGCCGGATGTCATGGCTTATGGCGGCGGGCAGCCGGATGGCGGCGCGGCTTCGGCCGTACCTGAAGAATACGTCGGTCTGTCTGATACAAAGGAGTTTTTTTCTGACAGAGACTTAAGCGGAGAATTTGAGGACGCCGTATCCGTGACGCTGACCGGAAACGGCGCTGAATGTGGAGAAAGCGGAGTGGTAATTTCCGGAAATACGGTTACGATTACCGGGGAGGGAACCTATCTTTTTTCGGGGAGCCTTGAGGGCAGCATAATCGTGGAGGCGGACGATGCCGCAAAGGTGCAGCTTGTGCTTGACGGAGTATCGATAGAAAGCGCCTCCGGCGCGGCAATTTACGCAAAAACGGCCGACAAGCTGTTTGTTACGCTTGCGGAGGGGTCAGAGAACAGTCTTTCCGGCGGAGAAAGCGTCGCCGACGGCGAGAACAATGTTGACGGTGTGATTTTTTCAAAATGCGATCTGACTGTAAACGGGACGGGAAGTCTCACTGTAGATGCAAGGGACGAAAACGGCATTGTCTCAAAGGACGACCTCGTCGTTGCGGGAGCGGAACTTGACATTACCGCAAAGGGACACGCCATCGAGGGAAAGGACAGCGTGTGCATCGCGGGGGGAAGCTTTCGTCTTGACGCCGGAAAAGACGGCATCCACTCTGATAACGATGAAGATGAACAGAAGGGATATATTTATGTGGCTGACGGACAGTTTGTTATTGATTCCGGCGACGACGGATTTAATGCGACTGGAGATATTGTTCTGGAAGGAGGAGCGATTCAGATCAGCACGGAGGACGACGGCATCCACTCAGACGGAAACGTAGCCATGTCCGGAGGAAATGTCAATATCATTGCAAGCTATGAAGGGCTTGAGGGGGAAAACGTTTATATTTCAGGCGGCGAACTTAGCTTAAACGCCTCTGACGATGGTTTAAATGCGGCGGGCGGAAACGACGGCAGCGGCTATGGCGCAGCGAGGGGCGGAGAAAAATTTGCCGCCGGCAGTTCCGCTATCGTTATTTCAGGTGGAAAGCTTTACGTAAACGCTTCCGGAGACGGAATAGATTCAAACGGCAGCATCCTTGTATCAGGCGGGGAAATATATGTGTCAGGCTCGGAAAACAGCGGAAACGGCGCATTGGATTACGGATCGGATGCCAGTATCACGGGCGGCGTAATTGTCGCGACGGGAAATTCCGGCATGGCTGTAAATTTTGGCGGAAACTCGACTCAGGGCACGATTCTTACAAGCGTGCCGTCCTGCGGCGCCGGAGACGAGGTGACGCTGTCTGATGCCGATGGCAGCATACTGCTTTCTTTTACCGCCAAGAAGCAGTTTAACAGTGTGCTCGTAAGCTGTCCTGAGCTTAAAAAAGGAGAGACTTACACGCTGACAGCGGGAGAAAACGAGATCAGCATCACGCTTGATGAGCTTGTGTACGGCGAAGGAAACGGCGTATTTGGAGGCCCGCGCGGCCGAGGAGGAAAATTTGAAAGCCCCGACGGTACGGAAGGAGAATTTAGAGGCCCTAACGGTACGGAAGGAGAATTTAGAGGCCCTGACGGAACCGA
>CANQSE010000186.1 GCA_947626405.1 uncultured Acetatifactor sp.
AAATCCACGGTGTTTGCCGCATGCTTACCTCTGTTTAAAATATTCATCATCGGAACCGGAAGCAGTTTTGACCCGATTCCGCCAAGGTATCGGTACAGTGGCACTGACAGCGCCTCGGCGGAGGCTTTTGCGCATGCAAGCGACACAGAAAGCGTAGCGTTTGCGCCAAGATTTTCCTTGTTTTCCGTTCCGTCCAGCTCTATCAGTGTGCGGTCTATAAATACCTGCTCCAGCGCATTCTTACCCATAAGGGCCGATGCGATCTTTTCCCTCACATTCTTTACCGCGTGCCGGACTCCCAGTCCGAAATACCTGGTCTCCCCGTCGCGAAGCTCCACCGCCTCAAAACGGCCTGTGCTGGCTCCGGAAGGGACGGCCGCCCTTCCTCTGTAAATCCGGCCGTCAACATGGTTTTTTACGGTCACCTGGGCCTCCACGGTCGGGTTTCCGCGTGAATCCAGAATTTCCCTGGCATGTACGTCAATAATTTCCAGACAAATAGACATCTCGGTTCCTCCTTCAGAGAATATAATAAATTCCGTTTAAACAGAAGTATATCCTCTAAAAGAGAGTTTATGCGCCTTTGGGCAGTCAATAAGGTTTCCCTGCCAGGATCTCGCAGTAATCCTTGTAATTTTTTCTCAAAAGCGCCGGCGTGTCCAGCCCGTAAGGACATTTTTCCCTGCACTTGCCGCAGTTTAGACAATTCTCAATTTTTTTCATCTTTTCCTGTCCCTCGGGCGACAGATGTGTCTTGGACGGAGATCGTCTCAATAACAGGCTCATACGCGCACAGTTGTTTATCTCGATTCCGGCAGGACAGGGCATACAATAGCCGCAGCCACGGCAGAAATCTCCCTGGAGCTCTTTCCTGTCGCGCTCTATGAGAGCGGCAAGCTCGTCGCTCATCACCGGAGGATCGGCTATATAAGACAAAAATTCGTCGAGCTCGCTCTCCCTCTGCACACCCCATATTGGCAGCACGTTGTCATACTGCGCAAGAAAAGCGTAGGCCGCAGCCGAATTTGTTATAAGGCCGCCCGAAAGAGCCTTCATTGCTATAAAGCCCATGTCTGATTTCCTGCACTTTTCAACAAGCTCCACATCCTTGTCCGTTGCAAGATAGCAGAAAGGAAACTGCAGCGTTTCGTATAAACCGCTCTCCACAGCCTCATGCGCCACGCTGAGCCGGTGGTTGGTTATTCCGATGTGACGGATCATGCCTTTTTGCTTAGCCTCCAGAGCGGCCTCATAAAGCCCGCTTCCGTCGCCTGGCTTCGGGCAGAAGGCAGGGTTGTGGAACTGATAGATGTCGATATAGTCAGTGCGAAGGTTATTAAGGGATGTATTCAAATCCCTCCAGAAGCCTTCCGCGTCGGTGGATCCAGTCTTTGTGGCGATATAGATTTTATCGCGTACAGACTCAAATGCAAGCCCAAGCTTTTCCTCGCTGTCAGTATACCATCTGGCCGTGTCATAAAATGTGACGCCATTGTCATATGCTTTCCGCAGAAGCCTTACGGCCTCCTCTGTGGAAATCCTCTGAATCGGAAGCGCCCCAAAGGCGTTTTTCTCAACCGTTATCCCCGTTTTCCCCAGCGTAACCTTTGCCATAAATCTTCACCCTCCTTGTCCCGTATTTTCTCTTTAAACTTATTCAATTCCGGTTCAATTGTTCCGCGGCCAAAACCGCATGTCAAAATGGATTATCCAAGCCCCAGAAGACTTCCCGCAACCCTCACAATAATCGCGCACAGCCAGGCGATGACGCACTGGCCGGTTACGACTCCCGCGGCCCACCGCGCTCCCAGCTCCCGCCTGACAGAAGCCACGGCCGCGATACACGGAGTGTAGAGCAGGCAAAACGTCATCAGCGCCAGCGCCGACAAAGGAGTCAGAACTGCCGTAATTCCTCCCGCGCCAAACAGAATCGTAAGGGTGGACACTACGCTTTCCTTTGCCATAAAGCCCGTGATAAGCGAGGTTGAAATCCTCCAGTCTCCGAATCCAAGCGGGACAAAGACAGGCGTTATGAATCCCGCCGCCATCGCGAGAATACTGTCTTTGGAATCCTCAACCAGGTTAAGGTGACCGTCAAAATTCTGCAGGAACCACACAACAATTGTCGCGACGAATATCACGGTAAACGCCCTCTGCATGAAATCTCTCGCTTTCTCCCACAGAAGGCGCGCCACGTTCTTTATGCCGGGCAGCCTGTAGTTTGGAAGCTCCATCACAAACGGCACGGCCTCGCCCCTGAACAGTGTACGCTTAAACAGAAGCGCCATGAGTATGCCGACAAAAATTCCTCCAAAGTACAGGGCAACCATCACCAGGCCGCTGCAGCGCGGAAAGAAAGCCGACGCAAAAAATCCGTATATGGGAAGCTTTGCAGTACAGCTCATAAAAGGAGTAAGCAGTATTGTCATCTTCCTGTCGCGCTCCGAGGGGAGTGTGCGGCTTGCCATGACCCCCGGGACAGTACAGCCGAAGCCGATAAGCATTGGAACTATGCTTCTGCCGGAAAGTCCGATTTTGCGGAGCAGCTTGTCCATCACAAAGGCCACTCTCGCCATGTACCCTGTGTCCTCAAGCAATGACAAAAAGAAAAACAGCGTTACTATGACAGGCAGGAAGCTCAGCACGCTCCCGACACCCGCAAGGATCCCGTCCGAGACAAGAGACTGAAGCACAGGATTTACGCCCCAGTCCTCCATTGCGCCTGAGACGGCGCCTGAAAGCGCCTCTATACCGCTCTCAAGGAGCCCCTGCAGCCAGGCTCCTATCACGTTAAAGGTGAGGAAAAAAACAAGCCCCATAATCCCGACAAAGAAAGGAAGCGCCGTATATTTCCCCGTCAGCAGTCTGTCGATCCTGCGGCTCCTCTCACGCTCCCTGCTCTCCCCAGGCTTTACAACACAGGCTTTTACAAGCTTCCCGATAAAGGCAAAGCGCATATCCGCTATTGCCGCCGCCCGATCCAGCCCTCTTTCATCCTCCATCTGGCAGATGATGTGCTCGAGCATCTCCTGCTCGTTGACGGAAAGGCACAGTGCCTCAAGAACTCTCTCGTCTCCCTCCACCAGCTTTGTCGCCGCAAAACGGACCGGAATGTCCGCTTCCCTTGCATGATCCTCGATCAGGTGCATAATGCCGTGGAGACAACGGTGCACAGCGCCCCCGTTTACATTTTCATCGCAAAAATCCGTCCTTCCCGGCCGTTCCTGATATTTTGCCACATGCAGTGCATGATCAACCAGCTCGCGTATTCCTTCGTTCTTTGCGGCCGAAATAGGGACGACCGGTATTCCAAGCATCGACTCCATCTCGTTTATACGTATTGAGCCGCCGTTTCCCCTGACCTCATCCATCATGTTAAGCGCCAGCACCATTGGGACATCAAGCTCCATAAGCTGCATTGTAAGATAAAGGTTACGCTCTATGTTTGTTGCGTCCACTATATTTATTATTCCCGCAGGCTTCTCGTCAAGAATAAACTGTCTGGAGACAATTTCTTCATTTGAATACGGCGACAGCGAATAGATGCCGGGCAGATCCGTCACAAGCGTATTGTCTTTTCCCTTTATGGCTCCGCTTTTTCTGTCAACCGTAACCCCCGGGAAATTTCCCACATGCTGATTGGAACCCGTGAGCTGGTTAAACAGTGTGGTCTTTCCGCAGTTTTGATTTCCTGCCAGAGCAAAGGTCAGTGTTGTCCCTTCAGGGAGCGGCCTTTCGTCCGCCTTGACGTGGTATCGTCCGCCCTCTCCAAGTCCGGGGTGTTCGATGGGTTCTCCTCTGGACGAACAGCTTTCCCCGTCCGGAGTACCCTCCACCTCCTCCACCGTGATTTTTTCCGCATCAGCCAGACGCAGCGTCAGCTCATATCCGTGCAGGCGAAGCTCCATCGGATCGCCCATGGGCGCATATTTTTCAAGCGTCACGACAGCTCCGGGTATCACGCCCATATCAAGAAAATGCTGTCTCAGGGCCCCTTCTCCGCCAACATCCAGTATTTTTGCGCTCTTTGCGAGCTTTAACTCTCTCAGTGTCATACCTTTGTCCCTTTTTCGTCATTGTAAATCCAAAAATGCAAAACAACAACCGTTCTTCTGTAGCATACCACAATTATTTCTTTTTCTCAACCCGAGTTTGCCACTTGGTTTGTGTCAAGTAATCGTTGGCACTTTTCCTGTTTTTCCTTATGAGTCCTCTTTCTGTTTTTTAAACCGCCTTCCT
>CANQSE010000187.1 GCA_947626405.1 uncultured Acetatifactor sp.
GCCAAGGCCCGGCGCTATCCGGTTCATGAATTTTAAATATGTATCATAGAACGCCTGCTCGTCCATGAGACTGTTCCAGTCAATGTTAAAATCTTCCGAGGACAGCCCGAAGATCACCCATACAGGCTCGTCCGTTTCCCTGCCGGACAAAGCGTAGCGCCAGAAGCGCGAGTAATCTTCCTGCGTCCAGTCGGGGACGTTCATTTGGGCGGGATCCGGTATGCCGCCGTAGGCTTTTGCAAATATGGCGGCGTCTGTAACTGTGCAGGGCACATAGATCACGCGGTTTAAAAAGTCCGACGCGGTGATATAGATCCGTCCGGTGTAGTAAATGTGCTGATAAAGGTCAAAATTATAGCAGTTTTTCATAAAATCTGCGGGGTCCTCGGTAATTGGGGAAAACATATTGTCCCCGTCGTCAGGCGTGTAAAACGAAAGCCCGTCCCTTATCACATCAGCCTCGTGAGGATCCTGCACAGACGCTGTGGCATAGACATAATAGGGGTAGAGCCATTGGTGAATGTAGGGATCTTTTAAAAAAATCTCGAACAGATCTGTCAGATACTGACGGTACGCGTCGTCAAAATAATCCGTTGCAAACAGGGCGCGGATGTCAAAGGATGAATCAGAAACGGCTTCCTGCAGCCTTATTTTGAGGCGCTCCGCCTTTAAGCTGTCAAGCTTTTCCGCAGCCAGGCGCTTTTTTTGTGCCAGTGCATCGATCCGATTCGTCAGTTCCTCAATTTTGGAAGGGTATGCTGAGTCGAGGCGATCAAGCTGTCTTTGGAGCGACTTAAGCTGTTCCTGGCAAAAGGGTGTGTGAAAACTGCGCCAGGATTCCATGAGAGGACGCACGCAAAAGGCGGCGCCTGCCGCAAGGATCACTGCCAGAAGGATCGGCGGGATAAATGGTTTCAGATGTCTGCTGTGCGTATGGGATGGCATGGAGTCTGCTCTCTTTCACATTATTTCGTGTTTGCGTGTTTGTCAAAAAAGTCACGGGGCAAAACACATTGCCGGGCTTTGCGGGTTCCTTATTGTCATGAATCGAAAAACTTGTTATGAATCAAAAATTCGTCATGAATCAAAAACTCGTCGTGAATCAAAAACTCGTTATGAATCAAAAAACGACTGCCTCAAAAGTATTTCGGCAGCCGTTTTTCCGATTTAGTTATAATCCTTTATGACAGGCTGAAACATTGACTTGTCAATGCCGCATACGGGACATACCCAGTCGTCGGGAAGATCCTCAAATGCGGTTCCGGGCGCGATTCCGTGCTCAGGATCGCCCTTCTCGGGGTCATATGTATAGCCGCAGGGATTACAGAAGTATTTTTGCATGACGTAAGTCTCCTTTCCGTATGTTTCTTTTGAAATGATAGCACATATGTAAAAAAAATACAAGTAAGGAAATACTTGTGGAACCGATGAATTTTTGTTATACTGAATTTGCTGTAACATATTAATGAAGCGTGTGACGCGCACTTGCGTTTTCTTAAGTACATATTCGTGCGGCAGGTACATATTCGTACGGCAGATACATATCCGTGCGGCAGGTACGTATTTGTACAACAGGTAAATATTTGTACAGCAGCGTCACAAATTCCTATGATGGCAGACGCAAATTTGAGATTCGCGCCGCCCCGTCGCGTATAAAACGCAAGACAAATAAATTCGCCCTGGAAGGGAGATTAAAATGAATTATAATGAAACTGCGAAGATAAATAAGGTAACAATACTGTGCCACGGCATTATCTCGGGTATTATTTCCGCCGCGTATCTGCTGGAGGTGTTAAAGGGCAGCCGTACTTTCCTTTATTTTGCCCTGATAGCGCTGCTTTCGCTGATACCTGTGGTTGCCGAATATATGTTGTACCGGAAAAAACCGGGCAGCGACATAATCCGTTCGTTTGTCGCGTGCAGCTATGCGCTGCTGTATGCGGTGGCGGTGTTTACAGCTGCCGTTTACCTACATCCTGCCAATGCTTATTGTAATAACATTGTATGGAAACATCGGCTACTGCGCGAAGGTCGGTGTGGGAGCCGTTTTGATTAACGTGGCGGATGTCGCATGGAAAGCATATACGGTGGGATATGCAAAGGAGGACATCCCTGATATTGAGATCCGGATTTTGGTGATGATTATAATTGTGATTTACCTGATCCTGACAGCCCGCGTGTCGAACCGGATAAACGAGGAAAAACAGCGGGAGCTTCAGGACGAGAAGACAAAGGCTGAGCGGCTGCTTGAACAGGTGATGCGTTTTTCGGGCGTGCTTTCGGACGGCGTGAGTCAGGTGGATATTCATATGAGCACGCTGAATAAGTCTGTGGAGGAAATGAGCGTGGCGATGGAGGAGGTTACGACGGGAACGCAGGAGACTGCCGAATCCGTTCAGAACCAACTGACGCGCACTGAGGAAATCCAGAATCTGATAAGCGATGTTGAGGAGGTCGGAGTCTACATTAAGGAGAGCATGGACACCGCTTCGGGAGAGGTGCAAAAAGGCGTCGTAAACATGGAAGCCCTGTCCAGCCAGTCCAGACAGTCCAGAGAGGCAAATGCAATGGTGGTCGAGTTTATGACGGCCCTCAGGACACAGGCGGAAAAGATGAACGAGATCACAAGGCTGATTTCAAGTATTGCCAACAGAACCAGCATGCTTGCGCTTAACGCCAGCATAGAGGCCGCGCGGGCAGGGGAGGCCGGAAGCGGTTTCGCTGTAGTCGCAAAACAGGTCTCGGAGCTGTCCGATCAGACAAAGGATGCGACAGTCAACATATCAGAGCTTATCGGATCCGTGACGGGCGAGCTTAATCAGATGACCGACGCCGTAAAGCTGGTGGAAGAAAACTCGGCGGCTCAGGACGAAAAGACGGAAGCTTTGAGAAAGAGCTTACAGGATATAATGGGTGTGACCGCAAATATAGCCGACCGCACAAAGGGACTTGAAAAAATGATAGAAAAGCTGGCTCAGGCGAACAGCGATATTGTGCAGAATATTCAGGTCATATCCGCAATCACCGAGGAGGTTACGGCTCATTCAAGCGAGACTCTTAATACCTGCAGGAAGAATCAGGACATTGTGAGTGAAGTCAGCGGCATTACGGCGAAGCTGAACGAGAGCGCACAGGATATAAAGAATGTCAGGTAACGGCACAGGGCAGGGAGCTGAGAGGTACGGTACGCGCAATCCGCGTACGGATATTTCCGGAAAATGATGAGACGGCAGACGTCAGTGACACAGCATTGACACAATATAAAAAATGTCAGTGCTGTGTTAATGTTTGTACAGGATATAAACAATATTGAGTAAGAATACAAGATGATGATATCGAGACTGTGAACAGAATCTGGAACAGAGATGAAGACAGAACCTGAAACAGAGATGAAAACGGAACCGAGAACAAAGATGAAGACAGAACCTGAAACAAAGACGAAAACAGAACCGAGAACAAAGATGAAAACAGAAACTGAAACAGAACCTGGAACAGAGATGAAAAAGGAATCGAGAATAGAGATGAGCAGGAAACTGAGTCTGAAAATGAAAACAGAACCGAGAACCGGACATCGGGTCAGGGGGTGAATGGTGAGAGTTTTATATCTTGACTGTGGAATGGGAGCGGCGGAGGATATGTTGAGTGCCGCATTGACAGAGCTTTTGCCTGATCCGGAGGAATTTTTAAAAAAACTTCCTCTTTTTTTGCCCTCTGGTGTGGAAATAAAAAGAGAAAGCGACGTAAAATGCGGAGTGAAATGCACGCGTTTTAAGGTCGTCGTAAATGGGGAACCGGAGTGCGCAGATAAATCGGAGTGCACAGATAAATCGGAGAGCGCAGACAAATCCGGAAATTCACACGGCGTAGTCCGCGGAGGGACAGTCAGAGCAGAAAGCCTGATAAGGGAGCTTGAGCTGCCACAAAAGGTAAAAGGGGATGCCGTGAAGGTATGTCGGCTGATTGCAGCTGCTGAAAACCATGTTTACGGAACTGCGTCGGAGGATATGGCTCTGCGCGGGCGCGACGCTGTTGTGGTAGCGGCGTATATAGTCTCTGTGTGCCTTATGATGGAGGAGCTGTCGCCGGACGAGGTGGCGGTATCGCCTGTAAACGTTGGCAGCGGGTATGTGAAGTGTGAAAACGGACCGCTTCCCGTTCCGACACCTGCCACGGCGTTTATTTTAAAGGGGATGCCGATATGTGTAAACGAGACATTGGCATATGGAAACGGGATGCAGG
>CANQSE010000188.1 GCA_947626405.1 uncultured Acetatifactor sp.
CGTTTAGGCGTCATTGCGGCGGGGGGAACGGCGCTTTTTGCGGCTGCGGGTTTTTTAAAAGACAGGGTGCGGTGCGGGAAAAAGATTATGGTCTGCGTGAAGGCTTTCTGGATCCTTGTCTGCGCCGGTATGCTGTTATGGCTCTACATTAGAGGATTTTTCTCATTTCTCTACTACAGCTATGATCCGATCTGGTACCCGGGTGTATTGTTCCTGATGCTTACCATGTTTCTTGCGCTGATATGTATTTTTACACCGTCCCGCGGACGGGACGAAAAGCTTCTGGGAATGATTGTGCTGTTAATTGTGCTGCTGACATCGGTGGGAAGCAACAACGGCTTTTTCCCAAGTCTTAACAATCTCTTTCTTGCCGCGCCATACACCATATGGCAGAGCTTTGGATTCATTAAGACGACGCGGGAGAGATACGTGGGCAAGGTCTTCCTGTCCGCATTTCCGGCAAAAGGTGTTCTGACGGCCTTTCTTGCGCTGTGCGTCTTTCAGTTTGGAATGTTCGGGGCGGTGTTTGTGTTTGCGGAAGCCACCGGGGTCAGGGGCGCGGACAGCTATGTGGAAAACAATGAGATACTTAAGGGTATAAGGATGCCCGCTGACAAAGCGCAGATGATGACTCAGCTCAGCGAGTATGCTGATGAAAAGGGGCTGTGGGGTCAGGAGGTTATCCTATACGGCAACATTCCGGCGATTTCATATTACCTGCAGATGCCATCCGCTTTTAATCCATGGTGCAGTCTGGATTCCTACAGTCTTGAAAAGATGGAGCTTGCGCTTAAGGAAACGGCTGAGAGGATGGCTGAGGAGCCGGAATACAGCCCTGTAATTTTTGTTGAGAGTGATTATATAACCTATCAGGCGGGAGGGGAGAACGCTCTTGAGGAACTGGGGTTTGGAGAATACAGCATCCGGAAGATAGCTGAAGACTTAAAATGGGAGAGGCTTGTGGATTTTATGGAGGAGCAGGGATATGTACCCGATTACAGCGACGAAAAATTCACGGTGTTTTTAAAGGAAAGGACCGGCAGCTTATAAAAGCTGCAGGCCCTTTTTTTCCGCTTCTTCCATTATATCACGGGGCCACAGTGAGCACTGGACTTCCCCGATATGAGCTTTTCTCAGGAAAAACATACAGATTCTGGACTGCCCGATGCCGCCCCCTATGGTGAAAGGCAGCTCCTCTTTAAGCACGGCCTGGTGGAAGGGAAGCTGTGCACGCTCCGGACAGCCCGCCTTTACAAGCTGTTCCTCGAGGGCTTTTTTATCGACGCGTATTCCCATGCTGGACAGCTCAAGGGCAATGTCGAGGACAGGATAATATACGACGATGTCAGCGTTGAGCGACCAGTCGTCGTAATCCGGCGCCCTGCCGTCGTGAGGTTCTCCGTTGCTCAGCTTGTCGCCTATCTGCATAATGCAGACCGCTCCCTTTGCCTTTGCAATATAATATTCCCTGTCCCTGGGCGAGTAATCGGGGAACATATCCTCCAGCTCCCTTGTAGTCACGAAGAATATATCGTGCGGGAGAATTTCTTCTATGTAATCATATTTGATCGCCAGGAACTTCTCCGTTTTCCGCAGTACCTTGTAGACGGTGCGTACCACATCCTTCAGGGTGTCCATATTTCTTTCCTCTTTTGTAATGATTTTCTCCCAGTCCCATTGATCCACATAGATAGAATGAATATTGTCAGTCATCTCGTCCCGCCGTATGGCGCTCATATCAGTGTAGAGTCCCTGACCAGGCGCAAAGCCGTATTTTTTCAGCGCGTATCGCTTCCACTTTGCAAGTGAGTGTACGATCTCGCCCTCCCTGTCTTCCTGGTATTTGATGTCAAAGGCAACGGGACGCTCCACTCCGTTTAAGTTGTCGTTCAGACCGGATTTGGGATCCACAAAAAGAGGGGCGGACACCCTGAGCAGGTTCAGGCGCTCCGCCAGAAGATTCTGGAAAAAATCCTTTACGGTCTTGATGGCGGCCTGTGTCTCGTAGAGATTCAGGCTTGAGGTGTAATTTTCGGGAATAATTGATTTTGCCATGGCTTAAAATTCCTGCTTTCTTTGTAAAAAGTTTTCTGAACAGCATATGTGCCGTCCCTTTAATTTAAACGCTTTTTTGAGGAAAATGCAATCTTTTTTTCCCTTTTTCAAAAGAAAATGCAAAGGAAATTTTTTATTAAACGGTTGCGGAAACAGAACATATGTGCTATTATAAAAACAGAACAAATGTTCTATAAACGCAGAGGCACATGAATAAGATGTAAAACAAGGCAAAGCAGGGAAGAACGCTCGTAATATTATAAAATAGACAGGTCGGCAGACTGGCAGAACGATAAAGCGGCAGAGCGGCAAAACGACAGAGCGGCAGAACGATAAAGCGGCAAAGTGGCAGGCCGGCAAACGTGATAAACACAACCAACATGATAAAATCGATAGACTGACAGGCTGGCAGACCGATAGACCGATAGACCGATAGACCGATAGACCGATAGACCGATAGACCGATAGACCGATAGACCGATAGACTGGCAGACCGGTAGAACGACAGACCGGAAATCCGGCAAACACGACAAACACAATGGAAACGAGGGAAAATATGCAGTATGTATCTGCAATTCGGGATCAGACTCTTGCCCGGAAACTGGAAATACTGGCCGGAGCGGCCAGATATGACGTTGCGTGTACTTCAAGCGGCGTGGAGAGAAAGGGCGACGGGCGCAATATGGGAAACTGCGAGGCTGCCGGTATCTGCCACAGCTTCAGCAGCGACGGCAGATGTATTTCTCTGCTTAAAATACTGTTGACAAACCACTGTATATACGACTGCAAATACTGTCAGAACCGCTGCTCTGACGATACTCCCCGGGCGGCCTTTACGCCGGAGGAGGTCTGCACGCTCACGATGGAGTTTTACCGCAGAAACTATATAGAGGGTCTGTTCCTGAGCTCTGGCATACTGCAGAGTCCTTCTTTTACAATGGATCTGATTTTTCAAACGGTATGGCTTCTCAGGAACAGGTACCACTTTAACGGTTATATCCATGTAAAGGTGATACCGGGAGCCGATCCCGAGCTTATACGGCTGACGGGTTTTCTGGCGGACAGGATGAGCGTCAATCTTGAGCTGCCGACCGCTGAAGGACTGCGGACTCTGGCTCCGAACAAACACAGAAAAAACATTCTCACTCCGATGCGCCAGATCCAGAACGGGATAGCCGATAATGGAAACGATCTTGCGCTTTACCGCAGCGCGCCAAAGTTTGTAAGCGGAGGTCAGTCCACTCAGATTATTGTAGGGGCCACGCCTGAGAGCGACTGGCAGATATTAAACGTGGCCGAAAGCCTTTACAGGAAATTTGACCTGAAGCGTGTTTTTTACTCCGCTTTTGTAAATGTTACACAGGACAGGGCGCTTCCGGTTTTGGCCGGAGGTCCTCCGCTTTTAAGGGAACACAGGCTGTACCAGGCGGACTGGCTGCTGCGCTTTTACGGCTTTAAGGCGTCCGAGCTTCTGGACGAGAAGCGTCCGTTTTTCAATGTCCTTCTGGATCCGAAGGAAGACTGGGCAGTCAGGCATCTTGAGGAGTTTCCTGTGGAGATCGGCAAGGCTTCGCTTGAGAGGCTTTTGAGAGTGCCGGGAATAGGCGTAAAGAGCGCAAGGCGGATCGTTGCGGCAAGGCGGAGTGCAAATCTGACTTTTCAAGATCTGAAAAAAATAGGCGTAGTGCTGAAGCGGGCCGTGTATTTTATCACATGCGGCGGAAAGCAGATGTACCCCGTCAGGCTCGACGAGAACGACATTGTCAGGAATCTGACCTCAGCAAGGGACAGGGTCAGGTTTGGCAGCGACGGCATGACCTACCGTCAGATCTCTCTGTTTGACGACGGGAGCTTTGATCGCGGACTGAGCATGGAAGACAGGATCATCAGCGCATCGGGGCAGTTATAAGGTGTTGCTTTAAAAGGAGAGGGTGTAATGACGGTTTATGTATGCGAGGACTCTCTTGAGGGAGTCTTTACCGGAATATACAGAGCTTATGAGGACAGACTCAATCAACAGGAAACATTTTTGAGCCTGTCCGACGAGCCGGTTCTTTTTGCGGATATGATCCGTGTGGAACCGGACGCAGAGAGGACGGGAAAGGTTGTCGGTACGCTGCGCCGCAGATTTGGAGAAGATGATTATATCAGCCTTTGCATGGCGCTTTCGGCACGGGATCC
>CANQSE010000189.1 GCA_947626405.1 uncultured Acetatifactor sp.
GCGGAGGATATACGCGGGGAATTTGAGAAGTGAAATTGATGATTGCAAAGCCTAAGACCGGCAATCGTTTGTGGAAATAAAATAAGCGACAGGATGGGTAATTCCTTACTGGCTGTAAGGGGTATTAACCATAAATACATTGTAGTAAAAAAGGAGAATTGATTCAATGAGCACAGACCGGTACCAGAGCCCGCTTTCGGAGCGGTATGCCAGCAGGGAGATGCAGTACATATTTTCACCGGACATGAAGTTTCGCACATGGCGCAGACTGTGGATTGCGCTGGCGGAGACCGAAAAGGAGCTGGGATTGAGCCGTAACGGCGTTCCTGTAATAACGGACGAGCAGATCGCCGAGATGAAGGAGCACGCGGACGACATAAACTACGATGTGGCAAGGGAGAGGGAAAAGCAGGTACGCCACGACGTGATGAGCCATGTCTACGCCTTCGGGCAGCAGTGCCCGAAAGCCGCCGGGATTATCCACCTGGGAGCGACCTCATGCTATGTGGGCGACAACACGGATGTGATCATTATGGTGCAGGCTCTTAAGCTTGTGAAAAAGAAGCTTGTGAATGTTCTGGCGGAGCTTGCGGATTTTGCGGATAAATATAAAGATCAGCCGACACTTGCGTTTACTCATTTCCAGCCTGCGCAGCCTACCACAGTAGGAAAGCGGGCGTCTCTGTGGATGCAGGAATTTTATATGGATCTTGAGGATCTGGATTATGTCCTCTCATCGATGAAGCTTTTGGGCTCAAAGGGAACAACCGGAACTCAGGCGTCGTTTCTTGAGCTTTTCGACGGGGATCAGGATACCGTTGACAGGATAGACCCCATGATCGCCGAGAAGATGGGGTTTGAGAAGTGCTATCCCGTGTCGGGACAGACATACTCCCGCAAGGTTGACACCCGCGTGGCTAACGTACTGGCGGGAATCGCCGCGTCGGCGCATAAGATGAGCAACGACATCCGGCTCCTGCAGCATCTTAAGGAGGTTGAGGAGCCCTTCGAGAAAAATCAGATCGGTTCTTCCGCAATGGCGTACAAGAGAAATCCCATGAGGAGCGAGCGAATTGCCTCGCTCGCCCGCTATGTTATGGTAGATGCCCTGAATCCGGCAATAACATCTGCGACTCAGTGGTTCGAGAGGACGCTTGACGACTCCGCAAACAAAAGGCTGTCAATACCGGAGGGCTTTCTGGCGGTGGACGGCATATTGGATCTCTGTCTTAACGTTGTTGACGGGCTTGTGGTTTACCCCAGGGTCATAGAGAAGCATCTTAGAAGCGAGCTTCCTTTTATGGCTACGGAAAACATTATGATGGACGCGGTGAAAAACGGCGGCAACCGTCAGGAGCTTCACGAGAGGATCCGCGAGCATTCCATGGAGGCCGCAAGGAATGTAAAGGAATACGGAAAGGAAAACAATTTGCTGGAGCTGATAGCCGCGGATCCCACTTTCAACATGACGCTGGAAAAGCTGCAGGAGGCAATGGAGCCCAAACGGTACGTGGGACGCGCCTGCGAGCAGACGGAAGCTTTTCTGGAGCAGGTAATAAGGCCGGTTCTTGACAAAAACAGGGAACTTCTTGGGTTAAAGGCCAGTATAAACGTATAGCGCACGGAAGCGCGGAAAGGTTTGGTTATCATATGGGCGGTTTTTTCGGAGTGGCGGCAAAAGAGGACTGTGTGTTTGATCTTTTCTTCGGGACGGACTATCACTCCCATCTGGGGACGAGAAGGGCAGGAATGGCCGTTTACAGCAAGGATTCGGGTTTTGACAGGGCGATACACAATATTGAAAATGCGCCCTTTCGCACAAAGTTTGACAAGGATCTCAACGAGATGCACGGAAATCTCGGGATTGGCTGCATATCTGACTATGAGCCCCAGCCCCTGATGGTGCGCTCACATCACGGAACCTATGCCATTACGACAGTGGGAAAAATTAACAATACCGACGAGCTTGTACGGAAATTATTTGAAAGCGGACATTCGCATTTCCTTGAGATGAGCGGGGGCGATATCAACGCCACGGAGCTTGTGGCGTCAATCGTGAACCAGGAGGAAAACCTGGTGGACGGGATCCGGCGCGCCCAGGAGGTTATAGACGGCTCAATGACGCTCCTGATAATGACTCCAAAGGGAATCTACGCCGCCAGGGACAGGATGGGCAGGACGCCCGTCGTTGTAGGAAAGAAGGAAGGGGCTTACTGCGTATCCTTTGAGAGCTTCGCATATCTCAATCTCGGGTATGTGGAGGAGAGGGAGCTTGGGCCGGGCGAGATCGCGGTGGTGACGCCGGAGGGTGTGCGGACCCTTGTAAATCCCGGCAAGGATATGAAAATCTGTACCTTTTTGTGGGTGTACTACGGTTATCCCTCGTCCTCTTACGAGGGGATCAGCGTGGAGAAGATGCGCTATAACTGCGGTGCGCTTCTTGCGGAGAGGGACAACGTGAGGCCTGACATTGTGGCGGGAGTGCCCGACTCGGGGACGGCACATGCAATCGGCTATGCAAACCGTTCGGGGATTCCGTTCTCCAGGCCCTTCATAAAATATACGCCGACATGGCCCAGATCCTTTATGCCGACAATACAGACGCAGAGAAACCTCATTGCCAGGATGAAGCTGATACCCGTTCAGGATCTGATTAAGGACAAGAGCCTGCTGCTCATAGACGACTCTATTGTGAGGGGGACGCAGATGAGGGAGACCACGGAATTTCTCTACCAGAGCGGCGCCAGAGAGGTACACATCAGACCCGCGTGTCCTCCGCTTTTATTCGGGTGCAAATATCTGAATTTTTCGCGCTCATCCTCAGAGATGGATCTCATAGCAAGGAGAGTGCTTAAGGATATGGAGCGTGAGGACAGAAAGATAGATCTCAAGTATTATGTGGATCCTGATACGCCGCAGTATGCGGAGATGGTGGAGAGAATCGGCCGCCAGCTCAATTTCACAAGTCTGCGCTATCACAGGCTCGACGATATGATCGCCTCCGTCGGGATCGACAAAAGCAGACTGTGTACATACTGCTGGGACGGGAACGAGTAGACAAAAACTTCACCTGCGCTTTTTGTCTGTGGGGAGCGTCACCTCAAACTGCACTCTGCCGTGATCCAAAACCCTTGCCCTGATTCGGCCCCTGTGAAGCTCAACGACGGATTTTGCGATTGAAAGCCCGAGCCCATAGCTGCCGTCCGGAGTTCGTGCGCTGTCAGCTCTGTAGAAACGCCCGAACACTTTCTCGGGTTCAAATTTGTCACAGTCCCTGTAATCATTTGTTATCTGGAGACAGATGCCCTTGTCGGCACTGAGACGCACGGCGATTTTTCCCTGCTCGTCACAGTATTTTATCGCGTTGTCCATAAGTATTGACACAAGCTGGCGAATCCTTGACTCGTCTCCCGTAAAGCTGATGTTCTCCGCAATGTCAAGGGTCAAAAGACGACCCCTGGTGTGGATCAGGTTTTCAAAGGACTTTGCCGTATCGTATACCGCATCGCTTAAGTCGAACGCGGCAAATACCGGTTTGGGCTCCTCGTCAAGCTTTGCCAGTGTAATAAGGCTCCGCACCAGTCCGTTCATCTTTCCCACCTGCCTGTCAATGCCGTCGAACCACTCGCTGTCTCCGTAGATCATGCGGGAAAGCTCATTGTTTGCGGAAATTACCGTGAGAGGAGTCTTGAGCTCGTGGCTTGCGTCGGTCACAAACTGCCTTTGCCGCGCATAACTCTCGGCGATGGGGCGGATCGCTCTGCCCGAGGCAAAGATTATTATGAGCAGCACCACAAGAAAAGCGATTATGCCTATAAGCGCGGATACGGACAGCATCGTAAGGACGGAGTAAATGACGGACGAGGCGTTGATTACTCCCGCCATCGTCATTCCGTCAGGGGTCTTTGTATTTGAGACCCTGTATTTATAGTAGCGGTACCAGCCCTCTTTTTTGGAACTGTCCTTTATTTTGGACGCAATTTCTGACATTTCCGATGTGGAATACTGTCCGGAGTTATCCTGGCGTATCTCTGAAATTGCGCCGGATTCATCCAGTATTATCACGCACCCGTCTGTGCGCATGCGCAGTCCGTTCTCGAAACGGGGAAGCAGGCTGAAATCCTCTGCAGGCTTATTGTGCATGGGAAAATCCCTGTCCGGAGAAGGCAGTAAGGAGCCGTCCTCGGGACCTTCCTGAAACGCAGCGCCTTCAGGGTCGTTTGTATGCGGC
>CANQSE010000190.1 GCA_947626405.1 uncultured Acetatifactor sp.
AGATAATTTACAAGGTGACCTGATGTAAGCTCAAGAATCCTGTGGGCTGTTCTGTTGATAAAATATCTGTCATGGGAAACGTAAAGGACTGTTCCCGTGTAGCTGTTCAGGGCGTCCTCCAGTATCTCCTTGGAGATGATGTCAAGGTGATTTGTCGGCTCGTCAAGGATCAGAAAATTGGCGTTACCAAGCATCAGCTTTGCCAGGGACACGCGGCCGCGCTCTCCGCCGCTTAGGTCGGCGATACTTTTAAAGACGTCTTCTCCGGTGAACAGGAAAGCCGCGAGCACGTTGCGGATTTCAGTGTTTGTCAGGGTGGGGTACTGATCGGAAAGCTCGTCAAACAGCGTTTTCTGCGTGTGCAGAATCTGGTGCTCCTGATCGTAATAGCCTATCTCCACGTTGGCTCCGAGACGAATACGTCCACAGTCGGGAGCAAGCAGCCTGTTGATTATTTTTAAGAGGGTGGTCTTTCCAGTGCCGTTATCCCCTATTATTGCGACATGTTCGCCCTTTTTAAGCTCAAAGGAAAGGTTTTCAAACAGGTGATTCGTCCCGAAGGCTTTGGCGAGATTTTCAACGGTCAGGACGTCGTTTCCGCTTGAGAGTCTCGGGGTGAGGGTAAGCTTCATATCAGCCTTTGTCGTGACGGGCTGTTCAAGGCGCTGCGTCTTTTCAAGCATTTTTTCGCGGCTCTCTGCACGTTTTATGGATTTTTCACGATTGAAAGAGCGCAGCTTTTCTATTACCTCCTCCTGATGGCGGATTTCCCGCTGCTGGTTAAGGTATGCGTTGAGCTCGGCAGCTCTGAGTTGTTCCTTTTTTCTGGCGTAGGCGGAATAGTTGCCCGAGAAGGTAGTGGCCTTCGTCCTGTCGATCTCAATTATTTTTTCAACTGTCTTATCGAGAAAATATCTGTCGTGGGAGACAATCAGGACGGCTCCCTTGTAATTTAAAAGATAAGTTTCAAGCCAGGCGATCGAGTTCATGTCAAGATGGTTGGTGGGCTCGTCGAGGATGATGAGGTCCGGCTCCTGCAGGAGAAGCTTTCCGAGAGCCACACGTGTTTTCTGACCGCCCGAAAGGGAAGAAACCGATTTGTCAAAATCCTCCTCCGAAAATCCAAGACCTTTAAGTACGCCCACCACAAGGCTTTTATACGCATAGCCGCCGCCTGTCTCAAACGCATGCGTAAGATTTGTGTAACGACGCATCAGCTCGTCAAGTTCAGACCCTTCTTTTCCCTTCATGGCCGATTCGCACTGACGGATCTGCTCCTCAAGGCTTATGAGATCCTGCTTTACGGAAAGCAGCTCCTGGTGGATCGTGTTGGAGGTATCCACGGCGCCGTCCTGCGAAAGATACCCAAGCGTGCGGTTTTTTGCAAGAGTGACGGAGCCTGAGTCAGGCTGCAGCTCGCCGACGATGATGCGCAGGAGAGTGGTTTTTCCGGCTCCGTTTATACCCGCCAGGGCGGCCTTTTCGCGATCCTCTATGTGAAAGCTTACATTTTCCAGCACTTTGTTTTCGCCAAACGACCTGGAAATGTTCTGACAGGACAATATCATGGTCAGTAGTCCTTCCTTTTTTCTTTTTAACCTATTTTACTTTTATTGCCGTCAGGTGTCAATTGCAATGAATAAGGGCGGAGAAGATTCTTTCGCTTAAAAAACCATATTCATTGACAGGAATTTAACATTTTGTTACACTTAATATAAGAATCGTACGTCTTTTAAAAACAGTTAATGCGCTGGGTCCGGGAAAGTCATCCGGACCGTGGCTTTGGAGGTAGCGCCTTGGAAGAAAGGGAAATTTCTCAGGCTGTCATCAGCCGGCTGCCCAGATATTTCAGGTACCTTGGAGAGTTGAGGGATGAGGGTGTGGAACGCATTTCGTCCCAGGATCTGAGCAGTCTTATGCACGTGACCGCGTCGCAGATACGTCAGGATTTCAATAATTTCGGCGGGTTCGGGCAGCAGGGTTACGGATATAACGTAAGCTATCTGTATGACGAGATCGGAAAGATCCTTGGTCTTGACAGAAAGCATAATTTTGTTATTATAGGAGCCGGCAACCTTGGGAGAGCGCTCGGAAACTATATGAATTTTGAGCGCAGGGGATTTATACTGCGGGGCATGTTTGACAATGATCCCGAGGTGATAGGCCGCAGGGTCCGTGAGATAAATGTTATGCCAATGGAGGAGCTTGAGAGCTTTATAGAGGATAACGAGATTGATATCGCCGTGCTCACGCTCCCCAAGGCGGGGGCAAGGCATGTGGCGGAGAGGCTTGCAAAGACAGGGATCCGCGCCATCTGGAATTTCGCCCATGTGGATCTGAACGTCCCCGAGAGTATACAAGTTGAAAATGTGCATCTGTCGGACAGCCTGATGAAGCTGTCGTATAATATTAACCGTTATATGAAGGAACAGGGGAAGACCTGACGGGAGGTGCCTATGAAATACAAGTCTGCAAATGCAAGGCAGGAGGCGTTTACCCAGGCGCTTCAGGGGAAAAATATTCCAATACTCACGCTCGACAACAAATGGTACCGTCTGCTGGACGAGAGTACAAGGGCTTCTGTAAAAGGCCTGGAGGATGAGCTCAACAAGCTTTTAAAGAGACAGGGAAAGCTGAATACGGAAATGGTCCAGATCCGGAAGCTTAAAAAGAAGCTTATGTCGGAGATCATGCCGCTTGTGGATGAGGCGGATCAGACGGGAAACAAGGAGCTTGACAAAAAAATTGAGCAAAACAAAAAGCTTGTAGAGGAATGTAACGAAAAGATGGCGGCTTATAAGGATGAGCTTATGGAGCTGCCGAAAAATATCGAAAGGCTTAATTTCAGGCTGATGCTGATGACGATGGACTGCTGTTATGAAACAATGCATGAAAACAGCAGCGAGATTACGCAGATAGACAGCTGGGTGAAAGAGATCCGCGTGGAGCTGAAAAAACGTCTTGTGCGCAAACAGGAGATGGAGCAGCAGAACAACGAAATATATTCCTACATGAACGACGTGTTCGGCGCTGAGGTCATGGATGTGTTTGACATGCACTATGATCCCGTTCATACAGGCCAGCCTCAGCAAAAGGGAAAAAAGAAAACGGAATAGGAAGGACTGCCCCGCGTAATCGAGGGGCGGTCCTTTTTCAGAGAATCATGAAGTGCCCGTTAATTTTAAGCAAATCAAGCAGTGCCCGTTAATTTTCAGAGAATCATGCAGTGCCCGTTAATTTTCTGCGAATCAAGCAGTACCTTGATTTTCATAGAATCACGCAGCGCTTTAAGAGAGGAGGATTCATATGAAGTACCTTGTAACGGCGGAGGAAATGCGCAATTACGATGAAAACACCATCGAGAGGATCGGAATACCCCAGGCGGTTCTTATGGAGAGGGCGGCGCTTGCCGCGTTTGACATGATAACGGAATCGTGCAAGGTGCATGACGGCACCTGTCTTGTCCTGGCGGGAATGGGAAATAACGGCGGAGACGGGCTCGCGCTGTCAAGGCTTTTATGTGAACAGGGGTTTAAGGTGGAGGTATGGTGCGTCGGGGACAGCTCGAGAGCGTCTAAGCAGTGGGAAATGCAGTATGAGATACTGAAACACTATCCGGTGGAATTTGTCACAAAGCCGTCGGGTCGGGAATATACTGTGATAGTAGACGCATTGTTTGGCGTAGGGCTCTCAAGGGATCTGGACGGAGAATACCGCGGGGCCGTGGAGACTCTGGGGAAACTTTCGGGATTCAAGCTTGCGCTTGACGTTCCAAGCGGCATCGATTCCGACACCGGTAAGATCAGGGGGGCGGCTGTGAGGGCGGACGGGACCGTCACCTTTGGTTTCTGCAAGCGGGGGCTTGTGATGTATCCGGGCTGCAGGTACGCGGGAAAAGTGACGGTGGCTGACGTCGGTATTTCAGAGAGGAGTTTTTTCGGAAGAAAGCCCGGCATGGTACTCTGCGACGAGGAGCCCGCAAGGCTTCTGCCCGCGAGGCGGCCGGACGGCAACAAGGGTACGTTCGGCAAGGTGCTTCTGGTCGCCGGGAGCCAGAACATGGCGGGAGCGGCGGTCCTGGCTGCGAGAGCGGCTTACAGGATCGGAGCGGGTATGGTGCAGGTTGTCACGCCTGAGGTGAAC
>CANQSE010000191.1 GCA_947626405.1 uncultured Acetatifactor sp.
GAACACATGTTTTGTATATTTTCCATAAAATTTTCATTTTGGCCGAAAAACCCTTTTTTCGGGTTGACATGACAAAAGTCAAAAACATGTAAAAAATAAGCGAAATTGTTGCAAAAACCGCCCAAAATGTGGTACAATTCTTATACAATAAAAAACCGAAATGGATGATTGGCATGAAATTTGTAATCGTAGGCAGAAACATTGATGTTACACCCGGATTGAAAGCGGCCGTCGAGGAAAAAATCGGCAAGCTGGAAAAATATTTTCAGCCTGACACTGAGGTACATGTGGCGTTAAGCGTTGAGAAGGAGCGTCAGAAGATCGAGGTTACCATTCCTGTCAAGGGCAGTATAATACGCTCGGAACAGGTCAGCAACGATATGTATGTTTCAATTGATCTTGTTGAGGAAATCATCGAACGGCAGTTGAAGAAATATAAGACAAAGCTTGTGGACAGGCAGCAGGCGGGGGGAGATTTCAGCCAGCTATACATGGACAATGACTACATGGACGAGGAGGAGATCAGGATCGTCCGTACAAAGAAGTTTGACATAAAGCCCATGTATCCGGAGGACGCCTGTATTCAGATGGAGCTTCTCGGGCATAACTTTTTTGTATTCATTAACGCTGAGACGGATCAGGTCAACGTTGTCTATAAGCGGAAGGGTGATACCTACGGCCTGATTGAGCCGGAAGCATAAAACGGTTTAAGCAGCTCTGTTTTTCAGTCATAGGCCAGGCTTTTTCCCACATATATTTTCAATGAATATCCTGTGGGAAAGAAAATATGGACAGTAAGCGGAGAGAGGTCTATCTCGGACGAATCAAAAAAGGGATCCTTGCGGAATGTGGACTTGTGATCCTTGCGGCTGCATTGTTTATGGCGGTCCGCGGGGGAGGGACAAAGGAGAGCTTCAGCAGCAACACTCTTTCCGTAGAGGAAAATTACATAAAGTGGGTGGATTTTACCGTATCGTATGAAGCGCTATGCAGGGCCTATGACTGGGACGTAAAGACTCACGGGACGGAATTTGAAGTAAACTGGGTGGAGCTTTTGGCGTACACGGCGGCACGGACGGGAGGAAGCTTTGACGCGGAAGCGCTAAAGAGACTGGATCGCGCTGCGGAGGCGCTCTCAAAAGGCGAGGAGACAATCGAGTCCCTTACCGACGGTCTCAAATATTATACATATTACAGGGAAGCGTATGACGCCGCCCTGGGAGGCATGGTGGGGGAATACAAGGCCGAGACGGCAGGAGCCGACGCAGAGGTGTCGTATGAGGACCGATACGGCCTTAAGGCGTATTTCCCCCTGGCGGGAGGATTTGAGTACAGCCACTACGATGACTTTGGCGCCGGACGTAACTACGGTTACAGGAGACGGCATTTAGGCCATGACATGATGGGCCGGATCGGTACACCGATAATATGTGTGGAGTCGGGAGTTGTGGAGGCTCTGGGCTGGAACCAGTACGGGGGATGGCGCATCGGCATCCGCAGCTTTGACGGGAGAAGATATTATTATTACGCCCACCTCAGACAGAACTACCCTTACGCCGAAGGACTGGCGGAGGGGAGCGTCGTGACTGCCGGTGATGTGATAGGTTATATGGGACATACCGGATACAGCACCAAAGAGAATGTTAATAACATAGACGTGACGCATCTTCATTGGGGGCTTGAACTGATTTTTGACGAATCGCAGAAAGAGAGCGACAACGAGATCTGGATCGATCTCTACGCTCTGACCAGATTTCTTGCAAAGCACACTCAGCAGGCGCAGAAGGTGGGAGACACCAGAGAGTGGGTCAGAAGCGGAAGGATTGTCGATCCTGCGGTGGAGGAATATCTGGCGCAACATCCGTCCGCGTCATGGGAGGCCGGACAGGAAAAAACATCGGGTGCGGATAATAATGCGGATAATAAAAACCAGGAAGGCGATTATATGCCCTCCGGTCCGGAAGCGTCCCCCATCCGGTAAGCCCTGCTTTTTTCAAGCCGTTCCTTCCAGGTTGATTCCTCGCCTTCGCTGGTGGGAAGGTAGTAACGCCTGTCTTTCAGATCTTCAGGAAGGCATGTCATCCGTGCAATTTTTTCTTCCGTGTTATGCGCGTAAATATATCCGTCGCCGTAGTGGAGATCCTTCATGAGCCCTGTGGGAGCGTTTCGGATCACAAGCGGCACAGGCTCCGCCAGACGGTTCACAGCGTCTGATTTGGCCGTTTCATATGCAATTTCCGCTGCGTTGGAGCGTGGCGCAAGAGAAAGGTAGATCACGGTTTGGGTGAGATTTACGTTGCACTCTGGCATGCCGATAAAGTGGCACGCCTGATAGGCAGCCACTGCCAGAGGGAGCGCCTGATTGTCCGCCAGACCGATATCCTCGCTTGCAAATCGGATAAGCCTGCGGGCGATAAAGAGGGGATCTTCACCTGCCTCGAGCATCCTTGCCAGCCAGTAGACGGCTGCGTCAGGGTCGCTGTTTCGCATGGATTTATGAAGGGCGGAGATGAGATTATAATGTTCCTCGCCCTTTCTGTCATATAATAAAGTCTTTTTGCCAAGGCACTGTTCAAGGGTATCGCGTGTTACCGCGATGGAGCCCTCAGGGGAAATCTCACCGTTTAAAACCGCCATTTCCAGGGTGTTTAAAGCGGTGCGCGCGTCGCCGTTTGCAAAAGCGGCAATGGTGTGAAGCAGATCCTCCTCAATATGGATTTCTGTCTGACCGAAGCCGCGATCGTCCTTAAGCGTCCGGCGCAGGAGCTCCGTCAGGTTTTCCGTGGTCAGCTCCCTGAGCACGAACACCTTGCACCTGGACAGGAGAGCAGCGTTGATCTCAAAGGATGGGTTCTCAGTTGTGGCGCCGATAAGTGTGATGCTTCCGCGCTCCACATAAGGGAGAAAAGCATCCTGCTGGGCCTTGTTAAAACGATGGATCTCATCCACAAAGCAGAGGGTGCGTATGCCGTAGGCACGATTGTCCTCAGCCTGTTTCATAATGTCCTTGATCTCCTTGATGCCGCTTGTGACTGCGCTGAAATTCACAAAGGAGGATTTTGTGCGTCCGGCGATGATTTTAGCCAGAGTGGTTTTTCCTACGCCCGGAGGCCCCCAGAAGATCATGGAGCAGATCTGATCCCGCTCCAGCATCTGCCGGAGAATTTTCCCCCTGCCGACGAGATGCTCCTGACCTATATAATCATCCAGCTCACGCGGACGCATCCGATCCGCAAGGGGAGCGGACGCAGGGGAGAGCGAATTTATGTTTTCAGTGTCAAATAAAGATAACTGCTCCATAAAAGTCTGTGTCTCTTTCTGCCGTAGTCCGGCGTATTTCGTGCATTTTAATCCTAAATCCGGGCGAATTTATTAGCCTTGCGTTTTTACGCGACGGGGCGCTTCCTTTTCTGCTCTTTCGTCAGATCGGTTACATATATGATAGCACATTTTTTAAGAAACGGAAAGAGGTTTGCCTGTTCAGGAGAGATTTATGATTTCAACGACAATTAAAAATATTGATTTAAAATTTCAAACGGATCAGGTTCTTTTTTCTCCCCGCGGAATTGATGACGGAACGATGTCAATGCTGTCTGTAGTGGATTTTCTCCCGGGAGATAAGGTACTGGATTTAGGCTGCGGATACAAAAAGACTCGATTGGTATAAGAAAAAACTGATCGATGTATTTGGCGGCGTTAAAATCTACAGATTTGATGAGTATTTTGTTTTTGTCGCAGAAAAGCTGAGTCAGGCAATAAATTGTGGTAAAAAGGTTAAAACTGTTAAAACGGGTTTATCAAAAAAACTGCAGCGAAAAAATAATGCTGTTCATAAACCGTTTTGATTTATAATTGAAATGGTATGCGTTAGGGTACGCGTGGAGAGGCAAATGAAAATATACACGGGAATTGTCAAATGGATTATGATTTTTTGTTTTGCCGGTATGGTGTTTACCGGATGCGCTTCCAAACAGGAAAGTACCGCAGAATACGGGCAGATGCCGGTAACTCCGGTTCCGGCTGTGTCGTCTGAGCAGCCTGTCAGGGAGTATACAACGGCATCAGAGCCGCCGAACGTTAAGACGGAGACTCCGATTCCCGAAGAATCTCCTG